>DATEGJ010000162.1:0-10539 GCA_035280105.1 Thermoplasmata archaeon | reverse complement strand
GCGGCGCCGCGATCGGATTCCTGGAGAGTGGCAAGTATTTCGGTCCCATCCGCGCGCCGATCAGCGGCGTCCTCCGGGCGGCAAACCCCGTCGTCCTTGCGAGGCCACGCGTCGCGACGGAGGCTCCGTACACCGACGGATGGTTCGCCCGCATGGAGCCCACCGATCTCCCGCAAGACCGAACAGGGCTTCGTGCAGCTCCCGGTGCCAAGCCGCTTCTCGCGAAGCAAATTGCCGCGCTCCGCGTGCGCTGCTTCGCCGCGTTTCCAGATCATGAGATGTTCGAGATTGGCGTCGAGTGCTCGGCCGTCCTGACGAAACTGAACGAGTTGCTCCGAGAGATCCGGCGTGGGGAGGTTGTCCACCTCGTGACGGATGATCCGACGGCCCCGATCGAAATGGTCCGGTGGTCCGATGAGACCGGACAGCCGGTCATCGACGAGCGCAAGGAAGGCACTTTGTATCATTTCCTCGTTCGAAAAGTCGCGTGACCACTTCGGTCGATCGCCTCCGGGATAGGATGGGTTGCGAGTCGATGTCCCGTTTTTCAGAAAGGCTGGCCAAAACCTAGAAATCACGGATGCCGATGCCGGGCGGCGGGGTTCTCGATGGAGCAGGGGAGCGGTTCCGGGGGTTGGGTCGCGGGAAAGCCATTCGCGCTGTGGGTTATCGCCGGCGGGCTGGTTTACACCGCGCTCGCGTTGCTCGTGTACACGCTGTCGTTCTTCTCCGGCGCCACGGATCTTGGCTTAGTGGCGTTCCTCCTGACCTTCATCATCCTGTTCCTGATCGCTGCGTTCTTCTCGCTTCGCGCGAGGCGGTGGGCATACATCCTTGGCTCGGTCGTGGGGATCATTTTGGTGTTGCTGTTCTCGTTCAACATTGCCGCGAGCGCATCAAATCCCGCCGACAGCGGCTTCTGGTTCACCATGTCGGCGCTACCCGCCCTCTTTCTGGTCGTCCTGTTCTCGATACTCTCGTTCCGAAACGCGAAAGCGGGGCTCGCCTCGAAGAAGTACCTCGCGACTCCCGTGTCGTCCGGAGGTCTCTTGACCATCGCAGTGATCGGCTTCGTCGTCGGAAGCCTCATCGCCGGCGCCATCGGCGGCGGCATCATCCTTCGAACGATCGCGAGCCCTCCGTCCGATGTCTCGATTGTGCGAGACGCCGCAGGCAAGGGGATGCTTGCCTACCAGCCTACTACCTTCACGGTTAGCGTGGGCGGAACGGTGACTTGGATTAACCGGGACATCACAGCCCACACGGTGACGAGCAATTCGACCGACCCGGGCTCCCCCTTCGACTCGGGGATCATGACCACGGGGGTCCCGTGGAGCCACACGTTCACGGTGGCGGGGACGTACCGCTATTACTGCACGATCCATCCGATGATGGTCGCGACGATTGTCGTCGTGTGAACGAGGCGACCGGGTGCGTCGCCGCGCACGAAGCGGGGTCTACTGCAGCTTCGAGATGACCTTCGTGGCCTCGGCGGGCGTCCACGCCTTCAGCGTCTTCGTGCGGACGTTTCCGATGCGGCCGATCTCTAGCAACAGCTGCATTGCTGTCTCATCGTTCGGGGCCTCTGTCACGGCGATGAGATCGTAGTCGCCCATCGTGTAGAAGATCTCCATCTTCGCACCGAGCTTGTTCGCGAGGGCGCCCACGGCGTCCGCACGTTTCGGCGACTCCTTCACGTTCTTGATTCCCTGCTCCGTCCAATTCACGAGGCTGATGTAGTGCGGCATTGGGTTCCTCCCGACCCTCAATGGCGAAGTGCCTACTTGAACCGCACGCGAACGGAGGGTTCCACCCTCGGGCCGAATTCGAAGGGGGGATTCAAAGTTCGACCCGTCGCGGCTTCCGAGCTCGCCAGATCGTGACCGCGGGAATCATCGTTATCTTCGCGAGCGGGAAGCCCTCGGAGTACGTGCTCTCGTGGGGGACCGGTTCCGGTTCCACGAGATCCGTCACGACGAATCCCGCCTCGGTGAGTGATCGGTGCCAGTCCCCGTACGTCCGAGGGAAGTTCACCTCGGTGCCGTCTTCGTCCGTCTCGATGAGCGGGCGCCGATCGAAGTAGCCTCGCGTGATGCCGATCCCGCTGCCTTCCTCGGTGATCATGAACAGCGGCGAGACCACGGAGAAGGCGAACAAGCCCCCGCGCCGTGTGACCCGCGCCACCTCGCGGAACGCGCGATCGATGTTCTCGACGAACCCGAGGGCGCAGGAGGAGAAGGTCACGTCGAAGCTCTCGTCGGCCAGCATCGAAAGGTCCTCGACGTTCGATTCGATGAACCGGACGACCACGTTGCGGGTGCGTGCGTACTCCCGGGCATGCTCGAGCTGAGCGGACGAGAAGTCCACGCCGGTCACCCTCGCACCGTGCTCGACGAGGTACACCGCCGACTGGCCCCCGCCGCACGCGACCTCGAGGACGTCCTTCCCGGCAAGCGAGGGACCGAGGACTCGCAACTCCCGCTCCGGCGGCATGGACGGGCCCCACAGGACGTCGTCGACAAGCTCGTCATGGTGGGACGCTTGGTACTTCCGACTCCCGACGTTCCAGCTTTCGCGATTTGCGCGGCTGTGCGGCGATTCGTCGGTCACGGTCGGTCCATGGGACCGATCCGCCTTAGCCTTTCGGCGGCCCCTAATGGATTCCTCGGTCTAGACGAGTTTCGCCGTCATCGTGATGTTCGTGTTCAGGAGCCGCGAGATCGGGCATGTCTTCTTGGCTGCCTCGGCCGCGGCGAGGAATTTTGCTGGGTCCGCGCCGGGGACTTTCGCCTTCACGTCGAGATGGATTGACTTCGCCGTCCATCCGACCTCCGTCTTGTCGAAGTCCAACGTCGCCGTTGTGTCGATGTCGACCGGTTGGTAGCCCGCCTTCCCGAGCTCGCTCGAGAGGGCCATCGAAAAGCATGCCGCATGGGCGGCCGCGACGAGTTCCTCGGGATTCGTCCCCGGCTCGCTTTCGAACCGCGTCGAGAAGGAATACCGGACGCCTTTCACCGCACCGCTCGCGGTCGAGACCCGGCCTCTGCCGTCCTTCAGACCGCCCCGCCATTCCGCGCTCGCCTTTCGAAGCATCGGACTCACCGTGCTGCGGAATCATGCACGCGCCTTAACGTTTCCCTCATTCACCGTTGTTCGGAGTCGACAAGGCTTAAACTGCCCGGGGAATTGCCTGCCTCTCGATGGCACAGGAGCCGCCTTCGCCTCCCGAAGAGATCGACGGACGGAATCGGCCCCTCGACGATCCGTTTCTCGATCGCCTCGTCGGGACGTGGGACATCCGAGGAACGATCGCCGGTCGTCCCCTCGAGCACCGCGGCGAGGTGGAGTGGAGTCTCAACCATCAGTTCCTCAAGGTCCACTTCCTCGACGTGAGCAAGG
This sequence comes from Thermoplasmata archaeon, assembly GCA_035280105.1. Lineage (GTDB taxonomy): Archaea > Thermoplasmatota > Thermoplasmata > RBG-16-68-12 > RBG-16-68-12 > RBG-16-68-12. The sequence goes on along the minus strand of DATEGJ010000162.1, from coordinate 7,140 downwards.
GTACGCCGGGAGCAGGTCGACCGCGAGTCCGGTACGAGGCCCTCGTGTTCATCGGGTACGATAACATGAGCGAACGATACGTCGTCCATTGGATCGACGTGTTCGGAGGTCGGTTTTCCGAGACATTAGGATACGGAAGGCGAGAAGCGGCCGGAAGCGGAGATGACGCAATCCGGTTTGTTTTCGAATACCCCGATGGCCCGCTACACAACACGTTCACATGGAACCGGAACGAGGGAACGTGGTCGATCCTAATCCGGCAAAAGGATGCCCGCGGGGTTTGGACGACCTTTGCGGAAGAGACTCTGACACCAACGAAAGCGGCTCGCTAAGGGCGGCGGTAATAGGCGGGATACATGCGGGCATAGTACTCCTGCCAAGCCCGCTGGTTCGCTTCCCACGCTTTCCGATAATTGTCCTTCCGCTTCATCCGAGATGTCACGATGAGGGAACAGAGGAACGCGAAGCCCAAGATCACGGCACCCCTCGCGGTGGCGAGGGAGAGCCCGCCGGAGAGCCATCCGCTCAGCGCGGCAACGGATCCCAGGAAGGCGGCGACGATCGTGAAGGTCAACGAGCCCGCGATTCGACGCGTGATCCAGCCCATCGAGGGTGGTGTTCCCCGGCCTCGCTTAAAGGATTCCGCCTCGAAAATCATCATTGCAAAATTCACGGCCGGAACGCCCTGTGGGCTCAGCCGATGCGGCTCAGCCGGAAACCAAACGTTCGTTAGGTCGTAATCGCTCCCGCACGAGAGCTGAGCGGTGGCCGGGGAGAAGCATCGATTGGCGGTCCTGCCGCTGGCCAATATCAGTCCTGACCCGGGCGATGAATACTTCGCTGACGGCATGACCGAGGAACTCATCACCGCGCTCTCGAAGGTGAATGGGCTCAGCGTCATCGCCCGCACGTCCGCGATGAAGTACAAGGGCGCGTCGAAGACCGCCGCGGAGATCGGTCGGGAACTCGACGTCAAGACCCTGCTAGAGGGGAGCGTGCGCAAGGCGGGTAACAAGGTCCGCATCACGCTCCAGCTCATCGACGCCCGCTCCGAGGAACACCTCTGGGCGCAGGCCTACGACCGGGACCTCGAGGACATCTTCGCGATCCAGAGCGATATCGCACAACGGGTCGCGCGGGCGTTGCGCGTCCAGCTCGTCCGGCGGGAGAAGCAGGCGATCGAGCAGCGGGCGACCGGGATCGTGGAAGCCTACACGCTGTATCTCAAGGGAAGGCACGAGTGGAACAAACGATCCCGCGAAGGCTTGGATCTCGCCATCCAGTTGTTCGGACAGGCGCTGGCGAAGGACGCCTCGTATTCGCTCGCGCACTCCGGGCTCGCCGATGCCTATGCTTTGCAGGCCCTCTTCGAGTTCGCGCCGCCGAACGAGGCGTTTCCCAAGGCCCGGGCCGCCGCGGAGCGGGCGCTCCAACTCGACGACCGAATGGCGGAAGCCCACACCTCCCTTGGCCTCGTGCGCTTCCAGTTCGAATGGGATTGGACCGGGGCCGAGGCAGAGTTCCGCCGGGCGCTCGACCTCGCCCCCGGATATCCGTCGGCCCACCAGTTCTACGCGGACTTCCTGAAGGCGATGGGCCGCTTCGACGAAGCGATCGCCCAGATGTCCAACGCGAAGCAGCTCGATCCCCTTTCCGTGTCGATCAACACCGGCCTCGGCCATGTGCTCTATCTCTCCCGCGACTACGACCGCGCGATCGAACAGTACCGAAAGGCGCTGGAGCTGGACCCCGGGTTCGTCCAAGCCCACCTGTGGTTCGGGAGGCCGTACCTCCAGAAAGGGATGTTCAAAGAGGCAATCGCGGAGGTCCAAGAAGCCGTCCGCTTGTCCTCGGGAAGCACGATCTCCCTCGCGGTCCTCGGACACGTCTACGCCGCCGCAGGTGACCGGGCGGAGGCCGAACGGATTCTTAAGACCCTCATGGAACGCGCGGAGACGCAGTACCTTCCTTCCTACTGGATCGCCCTGGTATACACAGGCCTCGCGGACCGAGAGCGGGCGTTCGAGTGGCTTGAGCGGGCGTATCGCGAACGCTCGAGCTGGCTGGTCTGGATCGGAGTCGAGCCGCGCTTCGACGGGTTGCGCTCGGATCCCCGATTCTTCGGTCTAATCGAACGGATGAGGCTTCCTGGCATGTCGCTCGGAGCGAGAGCCGCGACGGTCTCCACACCGGAAGCAGAGGCGGCCGCCTTCCTTCGCACGTTGAGTGCGGTCAAGCTCGGTCGGTATCGCGTCGTTGGTGCTTGCTATCGATACGACGCGGCAGCACGCAACCTCATGAAGGACCTGAAGCAGAAAATTGCCGCTGAACTCGGCGGCTCGTCCTCTCGGAACGGAAACTATTTGGTGTGGGCTCCTCCGGGCGCGGGCAAGACGTTCTTCGTCCAGCAGGTCCATGCGTCGATCGGAACACCCGTACGATACGTGGAGCTGAACCTCGCTGAGGGCGAAGAACGTGGATTTCGTTCAAGCTTGGTGAAGGTCGCGAATGCCCCGGAGCCGACCCTGTGCCTGCTCGACGAGATTGACAGCAAGCCGAACGAATCGTGGCCCTACGAGGCCCTCCTGCCCTTTCTGGAACCGGGCCGACCGCGGGATGCGGTCAAGGTTTTCGTGATGGCGGGGAGCTCCGGTGCCAATCTGGCGGACCTGAAGGCGGCCATCGCGGCGCGGCCGAAGGGGGCCGACCTGCTCTCTCGAATTCCGCAGGACAATCTGTGCTCCCTTCCTCCGATGACCGTCGGGGATCGGCTCTTGGTGGCCGTGGCCAGTTTCAAGGTCGCGGCCGAGAGACTCGGCCGCCCGATTTCCGAGATCGAGAAGCTCGCCCTCCACTATGTCGTCGCGAATCCTCTCCTCGGGAGTGCACGGCAGATTCGAGAGTTCACGTTGCGGGGCGTTCATCGCGTCCCCCCGGGCGAAGACCGAGTGAAGTACGATCACCTGTTTGACCCGGGGGATCCCGTGAACAAAGAGTTCTGGAACCAAGCCCGATCAAAGGCGCCAGACCTCATGGGTCCGTTTGTGCAAATCGAAGAATAGGATGCGCCCAGGTTCAAATTCCGCGCGTCCTTATGCGATTCTCAATGTCACGCATTGAGGTCGTCCGCCGGGACGCGTTAACGGCGGGAAGCTCCACGGACGGGATCACGCGAGAAAAGGCGTTCGAGGAAGATCTGGTCCTCGTGTCCCGATCGCGGATTGCTCCCGGGGTGGCGTCGGATTGGCATCACCACGGACGCCGGCGCTTGTTCGGCATCTTGCTCGCGGGTCGATTGCGTCTCGAGTACGGCCCGCATGGGAGTAAGGCCGTCGATCTGGAAGCCGGAGATTTCTTCCGAATTCCCGTCGGCCTCGTCCACCGCGACGTGAACCTTGACCCCGAGCGGGAAGCCCTCGTTGCGGCCTTCCTTTACGGAGAGGGCGTCCCCACCGTCAACGCCGGAGGCCCCGAGGGCCGGCTTCCGGAAACCCCTTGAGTGGTTCGATTGCGCGCCCGTCGCGGCATGAAGGATCCTCACAATCTGCTCGATCAGCGCAACTCCATCAGGTAGAGCGGGTGACCATCCGGATCCGCAAAGTCTGCACGACGCAGGAATCCCTCATCGACGATCTTGAACGTCACCCCTTTTTTCTCCAGCTTGGCGACGGTTCCATCGAGATTCTTCACCTGGAAGCCGATGGACATCGTCTTCGGCGGTCGGGAGTCTTTTGGCTTCCGGTTCGGATGCAAGGCGATGATCGTCCCCGGGGCCTGCAGTTCGACCCATTCGTTACCATATCGTACCTTTTGACGTAGGCCGAGGTCGTCTCGGTAGAACTTCACGGAACGTTCCACGTCTTTGACCATCAGAGTCACCTTCGCCTCGCTGAACATCCGATTTCCCCCGCGCGAGAGCGCTCCCGGGAATGTGAACCTTCCTAGAGTGGCCGCGACGGAATCCTGTTGCAGTCCCGGAGGGTTCGGCGGTCGGATCTGGCGCACCGGGGCTAGGGTTTCTCGATCGGCGTCCGCACGAGGTTCCCCCATTCCGTCCAAGAGCCGTCGTAGTTCCGGACGTTCGGGTAGCCGAGGAGGTACTTCAAGACAAACCATGTATGCGAGGACCGCTCTCCGATCCGGCAATACGCGATGACTTCCTTGTCCGGCGTCACGCCTTTCGGCTCGTACAACGCTTTCAGCTCTTCTGGCGTCTTGAAGGTCCCGTCCTCGTTGACAGCCTGTCCCCACGGGATGTTCTTTGCCCCCGGGATGTGCCCGCCGCGTTGCGCATGCTCCGTCGGATATTCCGGCGGCGCGAGGATTTCTCCCGAAAATTCCTTCGGCCCGCGGACGTCGACGAGAACCTTGCCCGCCTGTTTGTACCCCTCGCGCACGTAGGCGAGGTAGACCCGTAGCCGCTCGTCCGGCTCCTTCGCCGCGAACGTCGTCGCGGGGAACGACGGCACGTCTTTCGTCACGGGCAGGTCTTGTTCGATCCACTTCTTCCGCCCACCGTTCAGGAGGACGACGTTCTCCACGCCGTAGTACTTGAACACCCAGAACGCGAAGGCGGCGAACCAGTTGTTGAAGTCCCCGTAGAGGACGATCTGATCGTCGTTCGAGATCCCCAGGAGACCCAGGAGCGCCTCGAGGCCTTCCTTCGAGACGATGTCCCGCGACACCGGGTCGTTGATGTCCTTCCGCCAGTCCACCAGGACGGACCCGGGGATGTGCCCCAAGTTGTAGTTCGCCGTCGGGTCGTAGTCGACTTCGACGACTCGGACGCTCGGCGTTCCAAGGGTTCCTTTCACAAAGCTCGTGTCCACCAGGACTTCGGGATGCGCGTAAGTTGCCATCGTTTCTTCCGCTCCGGGAAGGCACGAAGTATTACACCGTTATATTTCTTGTGCATATCTGTATTCCAATCGGCATGGACCCGCCCCTACCGGCGGTATGAAAACGAGGCGTGAGAGTCCGTGATTCAGGAAATGTTACATCTGGGGCGCAGATTGAAATAAGCTCTTCTGCGATTACGCCGCCGGACGAACCGCCGGGCTCCGTCTCGCGTGTGGAGGGGAGAGTTTGAATCGCAGCGCCGCATCGATCACAGCACTCGCGATTGTCGCCGTTCTCTTCGCACTTGCTCCGGGCGACCTCGCCCTCGTCGACGACTTCGAGGACGACTATTGGCTTCCGTTCACGCACGTGAATCTCGGAAATGGCGCGAGTGCGGGGTATTCCTCGTCGGTCGCGCGCTCGGGAGCCCGTTCTTATCACGTTGAAATCCATGGATGGCAAACCCGTGACTTCGGTTCCGCGTATGGGTACGCCGCCTACGCGACACGCGGCTCGCCCCTCGCCGAATTGCGCATGTCCCTGCTGTTCGATCGTCTCGAGGACACGGCCCGTTCGCCCCGCGACGGATTTGTGGCCGGCGTCAGTCTGGAATTGCTCGATGCAAGGTATCGGAGCGTCAGCGCGATGACGTACGTTGTCGCGTCGGCGGGAAGCCACCACGCGGTCGGTTGCGGTCACTCCGCGAAGCATCTCCTCTTCGCGGGATCGCCCGCGGTGTCGACCTGGCTGGACTTCGGCCGAAACCCTGCGGCGGATTTCCCGCGTGCGCCGTGGAAGTCCGCCGAATACGTCCGCGTGGCGGTCGGCTTCCTCTGCGGCACCGGATTGACAGGCGCGTCCTATTCGATGTACTTCGACGACTTCATGATGGCGACGGGCGCCGGGGACAGCGACGCGGATGCGATCGGCGATCTCGAAGAGGAGACCCGCATCTACGCAAGCCGCCTGCAGGGGCCGGATACGGCCATCGAGATTCCGTCCGCCGGGGTAGCCGAGGCTCGCGTGGACGGCCCGGCCCTCAGCGGAGTCCTGACGAGCACCGCACTCGCGGTCGAGATCGATCACGGACGGCCGACCGATTTGTCGGTCACGGGAGAGTTCTTCGACGGGTCCGCATGGCGATCGCAGCTCCTGTGGGACCCGGGATTCCACGCACGCGGAGCCGCGATTTTCTCTCCGACGTACGGACAAAGCGTGCGGGGCCTGGTTCTCGTATCGGGTCGGATCTCCGAAAACGTCCCCGGTTCATCGGTACATCTCTTCGTCGACGATCATTGGGAGGGCGTCGGCGAGAGAGCCGCCGACAACTCCTTCGAGGTTCCCTGGGTCACGCGAGGATGGTCCGAGGGCCCCCATGCCCTTCGGGTGGTCGTTGCGCAAGATGGCGATCCGGGATCCAGGGGCGTCTCGTCCCCGGCTTCGCCGATCGTGCTGGACGGGACGCCGCCCGGTGTGGCGATCGCCTCGCCGACCGCCGGCTCCATCTTGCAAGGCCTCTCGACGATCGAGGTGCATGCGTTCGACGAACAAGCGCTCGACGGGGTCGAGCTGCGATTCGACGGGACCGTCGTTGGCGCGTTGGAACAGGAGCCGTTCGCATTCCTGTACGATACCCGCGACCTCCCGAACGGCGCGCATACGCTCGAGGTCCGGGCGCGCGACACGGCCGGGAACGAGGCGTCTCAATCGATCGGCGTCAGGTTCGACAACCGCGGCACCTACGTCTTGCCGAAGTGCAAGCCCGCGTGCAAATTGGCGTCGATCGGCGCGGTCGGGAACCTGGCCCCGCCGACCATCAATCCCGTCGCACGAGCGCTCCGATTGGCTTCGGGTGACTCGCTGTTGCTATGGGAGACATTCCAGATTCCGTGGCGGCCCGGTGTAAGCTGGTCCGTCAACGGGGTCTCCCTCGTCGCCGATGTTCAACAAGATCAGGTGGTTGCCGCAGGAGATGGTCTCATCGGATCTGGCTGGGACGCTGCGGACCTCGCGAGAGCTCAGTCATGGCGGATCCGTGTGCGGGACCACGGATTCGGCGATGGTGGCCTAATTCGATCCTTCGCGGTCCTGGGCGGATCTCGAACCTCTCCGGGCTCCCCCGACACGGACGCCGACGGGCTTCCCGACGGGACTGAGCGCCTCGTATCTCAGACGAGTCCGGTTCACGCTGATTCGGACGGCGACGGAATCGCGGACGGAATTGAGCTGAGTCCTAGGTCGATAGGCTTCCTGATCGATGGGCTGCGAGTGGATCGTTTAGTTGCGACGAATCCGTTGGAC
>DATEGJ010000161.1:0-2839 GCA_035280105.1 Thermoplasmata archaeon | reverse complement strand
GCGGACCGTGAGGATCCCACTCGGGTGAGTCCGGAATCCTACGAAGTCGCGCAGGAGAACGAACGGGTTCGGGTCCTCACGGAAGCATTGGCCCCGGGCGGGACTATCGGCCGCCACCGCCATCCGGACCACGTGCTCATCGCGATCTCCGGCGGACGGATTGCCGCCAAGTCCGTGCACGGGCGGGTCGAGACCATTGAGGTCCAGCCGGGTGACGCCCTCTGGTTTCCCGCTGGCGCCCACGAAATCGAGAATGTCGGGCCCCATCCCTGGCGTGCCGCGATTGTGGAGTTCAAGCCCGCCGAACGACGGGATTAAGGCCATCCGCCTGCGAGCGATGCGCCCCGTCATGAAGAGTCGCTTCTATTATGCAGGAATCCGCGTTCGCAATCTCAATCGGTCGATCGCCTTCTACAAGAACGCCTTCGGGATGAAGATCGCCGCCCGCGGGACGATGTCTCACGGCGGCAAGTACGTGCAGCTCGTGACCCCGGGTACGCGGATGCGACTCGAACTCAACTGGTACCCGAAAGGCAGCCGGTTCTACACGCCGTACCGGAGAGGCGAGGAGCTGGACCATCTGTCATTCGTCGTGGACGACGTCAAGACGGCGTACAAGTCCCTGGTCCGGAAAGGCATCAAGGTCGCGGTCGATCCGGAGCACTCGAAAGGCACCGAGGTCTATGTGAAAGATCCGGACGGGATCTGGATCGAACTACTCGCGTGATTTCCTATTCGATATCATTTCTGCCGCCAGCGAGAGAGCGCGGCAGCAAGGCCGACCAGTCCGATGGTGTACACGAACGCTCCCACCAAGTTCCACGCGACGTCCGTCGATGTGCTCGGGACTAGGCCCGCCGCTTGTTGGATGATCTGGGCCGTGTACGTCGTAGGCGCGAGGTAGGCCAGGAACCGGAAGTTCTCGGGGATCTTCGAGATTGGATAGAAGACCGGAGGTAGGAACGCCAGGAGGACGGTGAGCAGGGGGGAGTAGACCCACAGGTCGCGCATGTCTCGCGCAAACGTGCTGATCATGAACCCGAGGGCCGAGATCGCCGCCCATGTCAAGGCAGCCGCGAGGCCGATGAGGAATCCCTGGACCGGCGAGATCGCGGCTCCCAGGGAGAGGAGGACTGAGAACAAGACGATTCCTGGGAGGCCGTTGAACAACATTCCGATCGCGAGTCCGAGGACGTAGGAGGCCTGCGGCGTCGGCGACGCCACGAACATGTCCTGCAGTTTCGTCACGAGCCGGATGAACGCGGCTTCTGTCTCCAGGATAATGCTGCTCCCGACGATGACGGCGACGAGCCCGCCCGCCACCGCGAACTTCGCTTCGTTCGGCGTGGCGAACAGGTAGATGAAGAACAGGATGGTCAGCGGGCTGATGACGAAATTCACCGTGTTCAAGGGCGAACGCAGATTCGGCAGGAATCCATCGAACCACGCGAGGGTGACGACCGATCTAAGCTGGTTCCGAATCGACACCCGCGCCCACCTCGCTGATGAAGACGTCCTCGACACTGACTTGGCGAACCGAGACTTCGAGGTTCCGCTCGACGCACCACGCGCTCAACGAGCTCGCCCCCTCGCGGTCCGTCAGAATGCGTAAGCTCGCTCCGGCCCGCAGGACCCGTCCGAACTTGTGGAGTGCCTCGATGTCCTCCTTTGCTTTGACGATAACGACGTGCGTTGCGCGAAGGCGACCTCGGATTTCGGCGGGGGTACCGGCCGCGATCACTCGACCCTTGTTCACGATTGCGAGGCGATCCGATAGAGCTTCCGCCTCGTCCATGTAGTGTGTCGTCAGCAGGATCGTCCGCCCTTTCGCGACGTAATCACGGACGAGGTTCCATACGTCGACCCGGGCGACCGGGTCGAGGCCGATCGTCGGCTCGTCGAGGATGAGCAGCTCGGCGTCTGTGCTCATGGCCATCGCGACGAGGACGCGCTGCCGGAGCCCGCCAGAGAGATTCGCGCAAATTGTATCGCGATAGGGATCGAGGTTCAACGCGGTCAAGGCGTCTTTCGCCCTTCGTCGCGCGTCCGCGACCGGAAGGCCTCTAGCAACGAGGTACGTGAGGAGGTGTTCGTAGGGAGTCTGAAGGCTGAGCGGTCGCCCCTCCTGGGGTACGGCGGCGATGTGCGACCGGACCTCGCGTGGTTCCGAAACGACGTCGTGGCCAAGGACCGTCGCGGATCCACCGGTCGGCAGGAGTTGTGTCGCGACGATCTTCACGAAGGTGGTCTTGCCCGCCCCGTTCGGACCCAATAGGCCGAACACGGTCCCTTGCTCGACGGCGATGGAAACCCCGTCCAGCGCTCGAGTCCCGCTCGCGTACGTCTTCTCGAGGCCGCGAGCTTCGAGGACCGCCATCGGAAAAACGCCCCTCTCGGGGCCTGCGATATCGCGCGAACGTATCTAGTCTCTGCCGCTCGCCGCGAATGAGCGCTGATTCACTTCAGCGCGAACTCCGCCTGGTGTGTTTCCTCGGCGGACTCTCGATCGAGCTTCCAGAGGTCGAAGTCCTCTTCGCTCGATTGGTCTTGTTCTCTCATCGGAACCCGAAGAACCGCCCGTTCCAATGAATTCGACCGACGGTTTCCATAGACCGGGGCATAAACTATAGAGTTTCTGTGGAGGTCAGACGCCGGGGCGTTTCGCGCGGTCTGCAGCTCGAACTCGTGGCAGCCAATCGCCGGTCACCATGTACACCACTCGCAATCCGATGTTCACCGCGTGGTCGGCAATGCGTTCCAGGTATCGGTTCACCAAGAGATAACGTGACCCCGTTTCGATTGAGAGCTTTCCCTCTTTCATCCGACGCACGATCTCGTT
>DATEGJ010000160.1:0-2267 GCA_035280105.1 Thermoplasmata archaeon | reverse complement strand
CCCGAAGGCGTTCGAGATGGGGGAACGGGTCGTCGAGCGATCCCACGACCTCTTCGGTGGGATGATCGGGCCGTTCTGCCTCGAGACCATCGTAACGGACAAACTCGAGTTCAAAGTCTTCGAGATCTCGACGCGGATCGTAGCCGGGACGAACCTGTTCATCTCCGGGTCCCCGTACGCCGACCTCACGGAACCGGGCATGTCGACCGGCAGGCGGATTGCCCGAGAGATTCGGATTGGCCAGAAGATGGGGCGCCTCGGGGAAATCCTGAGCTGACCCCCCAGGTCCCTCGGGGGAAGGAATCACCGCGGAAAAGGGCGGAGAAATGCTTTTATGGCCTCACCGAAGTGAGTTCGCCACCATGGCCGATGACCAGGTCACGGTCGCCGTCGTCCTCGCGGTCGTTGCGGTCGTCGTGGGATTCCTCGAAGTTCGGTTCCTGAGGAAGCGGATGAAACACCGCCGTATTCGTGCCGCGAAGGGGGATGACAACCTCCAAGACCAAGCCCACAACGCCATCGTGACGACCAAGGCGATTCTATCCGCGATGGAGCGCCAGGGAATTCGCAGCGAGGAGGCGTCCGGATGGTTGCGAGAAGCCGACACCGCCGCCTCGCGGCAGAACTTTCGGGTCGCCATGGAGCTCACGAGTCGGGCCAAGGATCGATTGATGACGCTGAAGGCCGAGCAGACCTCCAAGGGGGACATCGCGAAACTCGACCGGCTTGCCGCCCCCTCCCGCGAGGGCGGGGACGAAATTACGACGAAAGAATTGATCCAGAAAGAATTCCCCCCGAATCTCATGCAGTCCAAGTTTTCAATTGAGGTCGCTGGGACCGCGATCGAAACGGGTGGAGCGGCCGGACGGGACGTGGGCCAGGCCACGCAACTCCTGGAGGCCGCGAAGTCGCGATTCGACGCGAAAGACTACAGCGCGGCGCTCGCTCTCGCTCGACAATCGAAGCGGGTCGCGGAGGGGGCGTCGATTGGGACGCCTGTGCCAGTGCCGCCGACGCCGGTCGTTTCCGTTCATGTGGCCCCTGATCGCATGTGCCCGACCTGCGGTGCGGCCCTTCAATCCGATGACGTTTTCTGCCGCAAGTGCGGGACGCGGCTCGCGTCGACGGAGTGTCGTTCGTGCGGTTCGAGTCTCCTTGCGGACGACGTATTTTGTCGTAAGTGCGGCACCTCGGTTGCCGGCTGAATCGCCACGCGGATAAACCTTAATTACCGCGGCTCGCCATCCCTCCGGTTGATGGTGATCGGAAGCGACATGGAGCAAGCCCTGACCGCCTTGTATGGCGAGGACCAGGTCGCCGCGGTGATCACCCTCAAAGTGGACACGAAGGAGGCGGACCGGATCGCGACGGAAATCTCGAAGTTCGAGGTCATCCAGGATGTGTTCCTCGTCACCGGGGACACGGACATCGTCGCGAAGGCGCGGTTCAGGAACTATAAGGGACTCAAGGACTTCGTCCTCGCGAGTCTCGCCCCGATCCCCGGGATCAAGGATACCAAAACCTTGATGGTCGTGACGACCTACAAGGAAGCGGGACAGCCGAGGGCGCAAAGTTGAGGACGACCGAAAAAACCGGGAGATGGTCAGATGGACACCGAGGCGAAGCTGAAGCAAATCATAGACGTCCTCGACCAGATCGCGGAGGACACGTCCGTCCCGAGGAACATTCGGCGCGGAGCGGCTGAAGCGAAGGCTCGCCTCGCGAAGAAGAATGAGGCGCTGGACCTGCGGGTCACAAGCGCGATCATGATTATGGACGACCTCGCGAACGACCCGAATATTCCGCTCCACGGACGCACCCTGATTTGGAATGTAATCTCCCAACTCGAGACCGTGAAGTAATTCTTATCGCCGTGTGCTCGATCCCCGGAATGTGGTGAGCGCGGAAGCGGCGATTTTCTTCTTGGCGATTCCGACGGTTGGATTGTCGTGGCCGCCGTGGCCGTCCGCGCCTCGATCCGAGGGACCCGAGGCTCGTCGCCCGACCAACGAGGACCACCGACACCGAACCGGCTTTTTGTCTTCCTCGGGATCGCCGCCACCCCGATTGCGTATGGACTCGTACTCTGGACCCTCGAACTCCGTCTGTCCGCGGGCGTGGATACCCGTCTCGCTCCCGATGTCGAGCTCTTCCGGCGACTTCTGCTTTGGTCAAGCTTGACCTTCGCCTGGGCGGCCGCCGTCACGATAGGGACCCAAGCATGGGTGGTCTCTCGACGCTGGCGGCAATATTCCGGCCTCGACTTC
>DATEGJ010000159.1:0-4528 GCA_035280105.1 Thermoplasmata archaeon | reverse complement strand
GCTTCGACGCGAACGCGCAGCACGCGACGCGATTCTCCGCCCCGGCTATAATTTTCGTGCCCGTGCGTCGGCGCGCGACGAACCTTTTTTATCACATGCATCGTAATGGCCCCGGGATGCGTGAGGAACTTTTGGCGTTCGTGAGTCAGCGCGGCACGCTGCTCGAACCGGACGCCGCCGAGTTCCTCCTGAACCAGCACGATCCGATCGCGCAACTCGAGTCGTTCCTCGGGACGTGCACGGAGATGCCGTTCCTCGTCACGCTCCGAGACGTCTTGGAAGCGGGAGAAGTCGCGCGTCGCGCCGCCTTCACGGGGCGGGCTGCGGAGGTCGCGATCCCCGTTTCTGAGGCACCCAGCATCGCGGCATCGTTCCGTCGCACGGGAGAGGCGGCTCCGGACCGCGACCCGGACGTCAAGATCTTGCGGGATATCACGGGCCGCTCCACGTGCGAGGGGACCCTTGAGGACTTCACCCGGTACTTCCGGCACCGTTTCCACGTCCTGCAGACGCTGCTGCGTTCCCACCGCGAGTTCGCCGGCGCGCAAGACATCGCCAAGGCCCGCAAGTCGACCCGCGAGGTCCGGATTATCGGAATGGTCGCGGACGTGCGGGCGACGAAGAACGGACACCGGATCCTGGAACTCGAGGACGATGCGGATCGAATTCCGGTCTTACTCCCCGCAGACTCCGCCCTCGCCGCCGAGTCGGCCGTGATGGACGAGGTCGTCGGAGTGATCGGGACCGTGAATGACCGCGGCCTAATGATCGCGAAGTCTCTCATGCGTCCAGACATTCCGACGAACCGCAGGTTCCACGGCGCTGCGGATCACACGCGAGCCGCCTTCATGTCGGATATCCACGTCGGCAGCCGCACGTTCTTGGAAGATAAATGGTCGAAGGTCTCCGACTGGCTCGGCAGCGCCGACGAGGTCGCGCGGTCAATCCGGTACCTTGTCGTCAGCGGGGACGTCGTCGACGGAATCGGGGTGTACCCGCGACAGGACGAGGAACTCGTGATCGACGATATCTACGGGCAGTACGAAGCGCTCGCGCGAATGATCAGCGTCCTCCCGGAGCACGTGACGGTCGTCATGGTGCCGGGGAACCACGACGCGGTTCGGCCGGCGGAGCCGCAGCCCGCGTTCCCGCAGTCAATCCAGAAGCTCTTCAATGGAAACGTAATCTTCTCAGGAAACCCGTCGCTGCTGAGCCTCGACGGCGTGCGCGTCCTGGCGTACCACGGCCGCAGCATGGACGACCTCGTGTCGTCCCTTCCCGGCATGAGCTACCACCGGCCGATCGAGGCGATGAAGGCGATGCTCCGGATGCGGCATCTCGCGCCAATCTATGGCGGCAAGACGCCAATCGCGCCGGAGGCGGAAGACCACCTGATCATCGGCGAGATCCCCGACATCTTCGCGACGGGCCACGTGCACTCCGTGGGCGTCGAGTCGTATCGCGGCCTTACGCTCGTGAACGCCTCCACGTGGCAAGCCCAGACGACGTACCAGAAGATGAGGAACATCGAGCCGATGCCCGCGCGCCTCCCGATCGTCGACCTCGCGACCGGCCAGGCCGTCATCCGCGAATTCTGAGGTCAGAAATCTTCATCGACGGATGCGGCGTTCGACCGCGCGATGCGGATTGCGGCGGTCGGAGACATCCACGGGGAACAGAACCGGGAGGCGGTCCGCCATGAGCTCGCGCGCCTCGGTCCGGTCGACGCACTCTTGCTCGCAGGCGACACGACCGATCACAACAACCTCGATGCGTACGGCGCGGTGCTCAAGACGATCCGCGAGCACGTGACGGCGCCGATCTTCGCCGTCTTCGGCAACAACGAGTACCAGGAAGACCATCCCGAGTACGCCGCGCGGTTCGCGCACACGTTCCGCGTGCGGTTCCTCCAAGATGAAGCCGCGGTCGTCGGGCCCGCCGACCGACCGGTCCGAATTGTCGGGAGCCTCGGCAGTCTCGATCGACCGACGTGGTGGCAGCGAAAGAATCGCCCCCATCTGGCGGACGAATACCGTCGGCGGATCGATGTAATCGACAATCTCCTGGCCGGGGACGGTCTCCACATGCTCGTCACGCACTATCCGCCCACGTACGTCACGATGGGCGCGGAAAAAGACGAGTGGCGGCCGGAACTCGGATGCCGCGCCCTGGAGCCGATCCTGATCCGACGTCGACCCGCCCTCGTGATCCACGGCCACATCCACAAGGGAATCCCGTTCGCGGAACTGCGGCCGACATCCGGGCGGATCGAGGATTTCGCGGAGCCCGCCGTCAGCATCCCCGTCCACAACGTCGCCTTTCCGGTTCGGCATTCGGTCTCGACGTTCGATTTGTGAGACCTCCCGCGCGGGGTTTATACGGCCCCGTTCTTTGTGCGACGAGCCGATGCCCCTCAATCGTCCAAGCAAGCCCGTCGAAGAGGACGAGGAGCCGGAGGAGCGGGAGCATTTCTGGAGGGGCCTCATCCGAGACCTCATCATCGCCGCCATCATCGTCGTCGTCATCCTCGCCGCGATGTACGCGTACACGGGGCTTTGGCCGCCGCTCGTCGTCGTCGAGAGCGGCTCGATGCAGCACTCGAACAGCGAGTCGTTCATCGGGGTTATCGACACGGGCGACATGGTGTTCCAGCAGGCCGCGCCGACGCGCTCGTCCGTTATCACGTATATCGAGGGACGTGCGAGCGGGTACTCGACCTACGGCGACTATGGGGACGTCATCATCTTCAACCGAGCGGGCAACCCGACCCCGGTCATCCACCGGGCGATCATGTTCATCTCCCTCCACGCGAACGGCACCGCGGATGTCCCCGACCTGGCGCTCCTGACGGGCTGGCAGGCGACGAACGCGGCCGGCCAGCCGACGACGACGCCGTACTTCCTGCGGAGTGTCACGATCCACAACATGGGATTCCAGCACGACCTCGGCATCACGTTCGTCTTCTGCGGAGGTCCGAGCCCGCCGGCGTGTCAATCGGGCTTCGCCGGCTTTGGCCCTCGGGACGCGTACGTCACGATGGGGGACAACAACGCGTACCTGTACTGTTCGCTCCAACACGACCCGTGCCAGGCGTCGACGCCGTACGACACCGGATGGCTGCCGCGCCAGGGAGACATCATCGGGCGGGCGCGCGGTGAGATTCCGTGGTTCGGGCTGCTCAAGCTCACCTTGGCGCCGACGGAATCGTGCTGCACGAGCTGGGGCAGCCCCGACGCCCCGAAGAACAGCTGGGACAGCCTCCTCGTGAGCCTGATTTTCCTCCTCGCCCTCCCGCTCATCCTCGAATACGGGGGCCGCAGCTGGACGAAGTACATCGCCCCTCGCCTGCCGGAGATCCCGTGGCCGTGGAAGCGCCGATCCCGGGCCGATCGATTCGATCCGCCCGATCGGGACGACCGTCCCCGCCGGCGGGAGAAGAAACCGCCTAAAGAAGAGTCGTTTGAACTTTGAGCCGGTACCCGCGCGCCTCGCCAAGGACCTCGTCCTTCTCGAGGACCTTCTTCACGTCGAGGAGGGGGACGGACCCTTGGATCTCCTTCGTGCGACCGCCGCGCCCGAACGAGCGAACGCGCGCATGGACGAGGCCGAGCATGTCGAGCTCCGAGATGAGGTCCGTCACACGCCGCTGGGTGAGTGGAGTCACGCCCGTCTTCCGGCACAATTCCCGGTACGTCGTGTAGACCTCGCCCGTCGTCAGCTTCGCGTTCCCGATCTCCTCGTTCAGCAGGATGCCGAGCATGATGAGCTTCGACTGGGTCGGCAGGCTCTTGATCGCCTCGATCACCGTGTCGAGCTCGATCTTGTTCTTCGCGCGCTGGACGTGCTCCTCCGTGATGTGCTCGTCCCCTTGGCGTTCCGCGAGCTCGGCGCTCACCCGGAGGAGATCGAGCGCCCGCCTCGCGTCGCCGTGCTCTTGCGCCGCGAGGGCTGCGATCAGGTGCAGGACGCCGTCCTCGGTCGTCCCGTTCTCGAACGCGAGCCGCGACCGCTCGGACAGGATGTCGTAGAGCTCGTCCGCGTTGTACGGCGGGAAGACCATCTTTTCGTCCGCCATCCGGGAGCGCACGCGAGGGTCGAGGTATTCCGTGAACTTGAGGTCGTTCGAGATGCCGATCAACGACACCCGGGCCTTCGACAGATCGTCGTTGATCTTGAGGAGCTGGTACAAGATATCGTCGCCGTTCTTCTGAACGATCTTGTCGATCTCATCCAGGGCCACGATGACGATCCGCTTCTCCTCGTCGAGTTTCTCCAGGAGCAGGCTGTACACGCGGTCCGTCGAAAGGCCCGTGAACGGAATGCGCTGATGGAAGTTCTCGATGAACTTGTTCCCGATCGATTGGAGCACCCCGTACGGGGTGTCGACGATCTCGCAGTTGAGGTAGAGGTACTGGACCATCCTGGCGCTGTCCGCCTTGCGGAATTCGTTCTCGATGTACTTCACGACGGCCGTCTTACCGCTCCCCGTCTTCCCGAAGATGAGGACGTTGCTCGGCCGCTCCCCCTT
>DATEGJ010000158.1:0-13826 GCA_035280105.1 Thermoplasmata archaeon | reverse complement strand
ACCCCGTCGAAGCAGCCGAAGCGAGACGCCTGAGCGCGTTCAGTGGACGCCTCGATACAGGCCGCCGTCGATCTGGATGATGTTTCCAGTCAGATAAGACGCCTTCTCGGACAGGAGAAACGCAATCACCTCGGCGACCTCACGGGGATCCCCGATCCGGCCCAATGGAATCTGCTTCGCGTCCTCTGCCATCGCGGCCGCGAGTGTCTTCCCCTCGTGCCCCGCACGCAGCTTCGTGAGTTCGGCAAGGCGATCTGTCGCAATCCATCCTGGCGCGACCGCATTGACCCGAATGCGATTCGGCCCGAGCTCGCGGGCGAGGGTTTTGACGAGCCCGACGACCGCCCCGCGCATCGCGTTCGAGAGGAGCAGGTTCTCGATCGGTTGCTTCACGCTAATCGACGTGATCGCCACGATCGAACCGCCGCCTCGGGCTTTCATCGACGGGATGCAACCCCGAGCGAGGCGGACGGAGCTCTGCAATGTGAGGTCGTACGCCTGCGACCATTGCACCTCGGTCAACTCGTCAAGCCGGCCGGTCGGCGGCCCTCCGGCGTTCGCAACGAGCAGGTCGACCCCGCCGAAGGATCGGATCGCCGCGTCCACGAAAGCGGAGACCCCTTCCGCGCGGGCGACGTCGGCCCTCACTCCGAGGACCTCGGCTCCGGATTCCTTCCGGATCGCGTTCGCTGTCGCCTGAAGCGGTCCTTCGTTCCGAGCGCAGATTGCAACTTTGCATCCCTCTCGCGCGAGGACGAGGGCCGTCGCACGACCCATCCCCTGGCTCGCGGCCGCGACAAGGGCGACCTTGCCTCGAATCCCCAGGTCCACGAGACGGCCATTGGCCCCGTCGTTGATGAAGGAATCGACGGCGATAATCACTCGCGGACGAACCCGCGAACTTCGCCCACCGGAACGAACCCGAGCGACTTGTACATCTCCTGCGGCGTGTCGAACAGGTTCGACGTCAGGACGACCCATTCGCATTGGGCCTCGATCGCCCGCTTGCACGCTTCGAAGATCATCGTCCGACCGACGCCCCGCATCCGGAAGTTCGGGTGGGTCGCGACGTCATCGATCCACGCGAACGTCCCTCGGGGCCACACGCTCACCGTGCCGACGGGCGTTCCGCCGAGGTATGCCACGTATGGCTCCATGCCGAGTTGCCGAGACCGGTCCTGCCAGAACGCCCACAGCTGCTCGAGGACCTCCGCAGAATACCCAAAGCCCGCCTCCGTGGCGAGCATGATGGAGCGGAAGTCATTCAGCCCGGGGTCTTCCGCGGCCGAACGCATCTCGAGATCCGGATTCACGATGCAGTCCGGGAGCCCGACCTTGGCCATGGCGAGTTCCGCCAGGGGACGGAATCCGAGGCGGACGAGTTCGTCCTGGACATCGAACGCGCGCTCGGCGTCCTCAAACTGCAGCGCGCGATGGTGGATGCTGGTGCCGAGAAACGCATCATCGAGATCCGCGAGGATCTTTGCAGGACCTTCGTCGGGCAGGGTCGACACCCACCCGAGGTTCGCCTGGTGGATCAGCGGGAATCGTTCATCTTGGTAGACGGTACCCCAGGAGATCCGCACCTTCGTCGGCGCCCGTTCCCGTCCGGTCCGGAGGAACTCGATGATCGCCCGAAGCATCTCGCGTGTGTCCACGGACCACTCCATGAACGCTGTCAGAATGAACCTTGCGTCCGATCATGGCGGCAGTACTTTCGGCCACCTCGCCGAACCTCTTTATACCGCCGTCTCCTCCTTATGCGCGAGGCGAGAAATCGACACGCCTTAGGAACGTGGTTCTACGAAAGAAGAACTTGCGCCCCATGTGAACGACATCACGCGGGCGCTCGGAAACAAAGTGAGTGAGCAAGAGATCGAACGGGAGCTTTCGAGCTACCTGAATGTGTATCGCGTGTCGCTCGACACGGCGAAGCGGTCGATCGTCAAGAAGCATGGCGGCAACCCGGCCACCTTGGCGGTCGGGGTCAGCAAGACGATCCGCGAACTCGTGCCGGGGGAGCAGAGCGTGAACCTCCTTGCGCGCGTCGTAGCGGTCTACGAGAAGGAAGTGACGCCCCAGGGACAGGACACGAAGAAGATCCTGTCGGGGATCCTCGGTGACCCGACGGCCACGATCCCCTTCACGGCGTGGGAACCGCTACCGATGGTCCTCGCGAAGGGCGACGTCGTCCGCGTGCAGAACGCGTACACGAAAGAGTACCGCGGACAGGTCCAAGTCAACTTCGGCATCCGGACCGCGGTCGCGAAGGAAGCGTCGGACCTTCTCCCGGAGTACAAGTCAGGCGTGGGCCAGCCATATGTCGGAAAGTCGACGCCGGTGCGGGTGATCGACCTGCGCGAGGGCGCATCGAACGTCGCGGTTACGGCCCGGATCCTGTCCGTCGAGCGACGGGAGGTCGAGGTCGACGGGGCTCCGAAGGCGGTCTTCTCCGGCGTCATCGCGGACGAGACCGGTAAGACGCAATTCAGCGCGTGGAAAGACTTCGACCTGAAGGGCGATGAAGTCCTCCGGATCGAAGGAGCCTACGTCAAGTCGTGGCGGGGCATCCCGCAGATCAGCTTCGACGAGCGCGCGACGATCACGCGGCTGAAACCGGACCTCCTTCCGTCTTCGGAGCGACTCAACGTCAGCCCGAGGATGTGGATCGAGGACCTTGCGGAGCGCGGCGGCGGCGCCGACGTGACCGTCCGAGGAATCCTCATCGATCTGCGAGAAGGCTCAGGCCTCGTCTACCGTTGCCCCGAGTGTCGACGCGTCCTCCGCAAAGGCGCGTGCCGCATCCACGGCGAAGTCAAAGGGGAAGCGGACCTGCGGGTGAAGGCAGTGCTCGACGACGGCTCGGGCGCCCTGACCGCGGTCTTCGACCGGGAGCTGACGGAAGCCCTCTTGGACAAGACCCTTGACGCGTGCATTGCCGCAGCGAAGGAGGCGATGTCGACGGACGTCGTGCGGGACGAGCTGTCGGACCTCCTCGTGGCCCAACCGATCGAGGCGCGGGGAAACGTGACGTCCGATGACTACGGCCTCATGATGATCGTCGAGTCGGCCAAGATGCTGAAGGTCGACGTGCAAGCCGAGGCACGCGAGATGCTCGAAGGGCTGGAGGGACCCGCATGATGCGAGAGGTCGCCTGGCGGCTCTTCGCCTCGGAATACAACGACGCGACGCTCGAGGTCGACGGGGTCGGAGACCGCGCGCCTTCGTACGTCGTCACGCCGCTCGGGGCGAAGGTGAACCGCGTTTTCGTCGTCGGAGTCATCACGGACGTCGAGAACGTCGGAACGGACGTCCAGCCGATGTGGCGCGCGCGAGTCTCGGATCCGACGGGCACCTTCAGCGTGTACGCGGGCCAGTATCAGCCGGAGGCTGCGGCGTCCCTCTCGAAGCTGAAGCCGCCCGTCTTCGGCGCGATCGTCGGCAAGAGCCGCGTGTACTCGCCCGAGTCGGGCGCCGTGTATACCTCGATCCGACCGGAGACAATCAAAGAGGTCGACGAGTCGGTTCGCGATTACTGGATCCTCGAGGCATGCCGCTCCTTGCAGAAGCGCCTCGATGCGATGGAGGAAGCGGTAAAGATGGACCCGCTCACGAAGGAGGGCCTCGCAAAGGTCGGCGTGAAGGAGGCGATCGCGGACGGCATCGTACAGGCGGTGACCCACTACGGAAAGGTCGACCTCTCGCGGTATACGGCTATGCTCGCGGAAGGCTTGCGGTATCTCCTCCCGGAGTACCGGGAGACAGCGAGTGGCGGCGAGGCGGAACCGGAGCCGGTCAGCACGCCGAAAGAGGAGCCCTCGAAGGAACCCGATGAATCGGAGCAGAAGGTCGTCGAGATCATCGCGACGCTGGACAAGGACGGGAAAGGCGCCCCTTGGGAGGGAATCCTCGCCGCGGCGACGTCGATGGGCGTGACGAAGGACGCGCTCGAGGAATCGATCAACGCCCTCCTGGACAAGGGACTGATCTACGAGCCGATTCTCGGTCGGATGAAGAAAATCTAGAGCGGCCGCGTCACGTCGGCGGAAGGTACGAGTGGCACGACCAGCACTTGCGGGCCGCGACCCCGACCTTCGCACCGCATTTCCCGCAGCGCCGCATTTTCATCGCGTGATCGGCCATCCGCTCCATCCGGCGCAGCCCGAGGGCGCCCGTTGAGAAGCCGCCGAGTCCGCACGCAGCGGCGAATCCGAGCGTGACGAGGAATTCGAAGCCTGCCAACCACGGCGGAACTGGCCAGCCGGACGGATTCAACAGAAGCAGGTACGCCGAGATCCCGACGAAGCCGCCCAGGGTGGCTCCCACGAAACCGAGCATGCCGATGAAGCTCGACCGCGCCGAGACGAAGCCGACCGCGAAGAGGACGAACGGAAGATAGAAGAACACAAGCTCGCGCTGCGGCAGGAAGAGGATTGGCACGCCGACGAGGAAGGACAGTACCGATGTGCCTGCCACCGTCTGGGCAAATGCCGCGAGGGGGTTGCGCAGTGCGACCATCGGCCCTCCGGAGCCCGAGCCACGACACGCCGCCACTTCAACGTAACGCCTTGGCTATCATTTCGTGATAACGATGGGATCTTCCGTACGGCCGTGCAGCGTTTACAAAAGTGCTATATGCGGACGGGCCGGATTCGCAATGGATCGGGATGGCTCTAACGCGCGAGAGCATTGAGCTCAGTGTCGACACTCTTCCCGATCCGCTCGAGGCGATGCGGGTCCGGAAGGTGCCGACCGGCATCGCCGATCTGGACAGCATCGTGAACGGCGGATTCCCGAGCGGCTCGTCGGTCCTCCTCTGGGGCGACATCGGCGCGGGGATGCAGGAATACATCTACACGGCCGCCTCGAAGATCGCGCTGGTGAACGAGCGACCCGATGCCTGGCACTACTACCTCGGCGACCATTGCGACGAGTCGGACCTGCCGAGCCAGGTGTGCTACGTGACCTTCTCCCGGTCCCGGGAAATCATCCTTCAGGAACTCGCCACGTCCTTCAACGGGGACTACTACCGCTCGTTCCGGGATCGGACGATATTCAAAGATTTCTCGAGTATGTACTTCCGGCACAGCGTCGTGCCGGCCTCCTGGACCCACGAGGAAGACCTGTTCGACCTCCCGTCGGCGAACATCCTCGAAGAGCTCGTCACGTTCCTCGACGAGAACGCCCGCGACTCGGTGGTCGTCATCGACTCGCTGACCGACCTTGCGATCTCGGACCTCGTCGAAGTGCGAGACCTCGTGACGACGATTAAAGGGTTGCAACGCGCGGCGAAGCAGTGGAACGGCCTGGTGTACCTGATGCTCACCCGAGGCATCTTGGAACGTCGGCACGAACAGCTGTTGATGGAAAGCACGGACGGATGCCTCGTCTTCGAGTGGCGGACCTCGGCCCGGTCGAGCAGCCGCCAGCGGTACATGTACCTCGAGAAGTTCACCGGAGTCCTGCCGCACCTGCCACGGGACAAGATTGCTCGGTTCCCGACGATGGTGTCGGCCAACAACGGGCTCGTCGTCGTGTACATGGAGCGCATCTCCTGAGGGGTCCTCATGGGCGAGACGGAATCGGAGTCGAAGGTTGTCGGCGAGGGAACGGATGCGGCGACCGCCGAGGGCTTCGTCCTCACGGGAATCGACGGCCTCGATGAGATGCTTGGCCGCGGCGTACCCGCAGGCCACATCATCACCGTGATGGGATCGTTCGGCACCGGGAAGACCACGTTCGCGTTGCAGTTCCTGATGCAAGGCCTGATCAACGGGGAAAAGGCTGTCTTCATCTCCCTCGAGGAGGACGTGGATTCCGTCATCGCGAATGCCGCGTCATTCGGATGGGACCTGAAGCCACATCTCAAGGAGAAGAAACTCCACATCGTGAAACTGGAGCCCGCGGACGCGAAGACGACGGTGACGCGCATAAAGTCGGAGCTGCCGGATTTCATCCGGCGGACCGGTGCCTCGCGGATCGCGATCGATTCGATCAGCCTCCTGAACATGTTGTTCGTCGACGACAAGGAGCGTCGAGAGAAGCTCTTCTCCCTATGCAAACAGCTCAAGTCGACCGGGGCGACATGTATCTTCACGGCCGAGGTCAAAGACGAGAACCCACGGTCCTCGAGAGACGGCCTCGTCGAGTACGTGAGCGACGGCGTCATCGGGCTGCGATTCAACGAACGGGACAACGGGGAGGTGCAGCTGGTGATCCAAGTGATCAAGATGCGACGACTGCGCCATCCTCGGTCGGTAAAGCCCTACAGCATCACAGACCAGGGAATCGAAGTCCACGGGGACATGGAAGTGTTCTAACGAGAACCTACGCCGGTGGAAATTTAGGCCGGAACGATTAAGAACGGGGCCACTAACGGGCCGCACCGTGCGCGTGGGAATTTTCCTCTACGACGGCGTGGAGGAGCTCGACGCGGTCGGCGTGTACGAGGTCCTTGCGAAGGCGAAGCAGATGCATCCGCGACTCAATCTCTCCGTTCGCTTTCGTGCGCTCAAGGAGGAGATCACGGGGGCTTTGGGAATGAAATTCCTCGCCCACGAGGTCCGGCGGGACCTCTCGGACCTCGATCTGCTCGTCGTCCCGGGCGGTCCGGGCCGCGAGGAGGTCGTGAAGGATCGCGAGCTGCTGAACGCGTTCCTTGAGTTCGGCACCGAGAAGGCGCTTGCCGGCGTCTGCACCGGCGCGTTGATCCTGATGGAAGCCGGTCTACTCGCTGGACGGAGGGCAACGACCCATCGAAGCGCGATGGCCGAGCTGCGTACCGTGGCGGACGCGGTGGAAGCGCGGGTGGTCGAGGACGGCCACGTGACGACATGCGCCGGTGTCTCCGCGTCGATCGACCTCGGTCTCCATCTCCTCAAGAAACACTTCGGGCCCGAGCTCGCGGACGAGGTGGCCGAGCGAATCGAGTACCGGCGCGACCAAAATCCCTAAGAAGCAGCGACCGTCTCCTTGGCTCGGGGCGGATCGTGCGGTTCCTGCGGAAAGGGAAGGTCAAGGAAGTCTACGAAGTCTCTCCCGACGAGCTCGAGTTCGTCTTCACCGACCAGATCAGCGTCTTCGACAAGGTTATCCCGACCCTGATTCCCCACAAAGGCGAGACGCTGTGCCGCACCGCCGCGCACTGGTTCGGCGTCGTGGAAGACCTCGGAATTCGGACGCACTTCCTTCGACTCGAGGGCGGACAACGCATGCGGGTGCGTCGTGTCGACGTGATCGCGGACTACGACAAGATCACCGCGCGGACGACGCGGTTCCTGATCCCACTCGAGGTCATCGCGCGCTACTACGTCGCGGGATCGCTCCATGATCGAATCAAGGAAGGGAAGCTTTCGGCGGCGCAAGTCGGGTTCCATGGGGGACGCTTGCCCCGGTATGGCGAACCGCTGCCGGAACCGTTCGTCGAGGTCACTACGAAGCTAGAGAAGATCGACCGCGAGCTAACGACCTCCGAGGCTCTCGCTATCTCGAAACTGAACCGACGCGAGTACGACGACATGGTCGACGCCGTCCTCCAGATCGACGCGCGCCTGAACTCGGAGGTCAAGAAGCGAGGCCTCATTCATGTCGATGGGAAGAAGGAGTTCGCGATGGACGCGGATCGGAAACTCATGCTCGTGGACACCTTCGGGACGGCGGACGAGGACCGCTTCTGGGATCTCGCCAGGTACGAGAAAGGCGAGCAGGTCGAACTGAGCAAGGAATTCGTCCGCCAGTACTACCGCAAGATAGGTTACCACAAGACCCTGATGGATGCACGCGCGGCCGGAAAACCAGAGCCGGACATCCCACCGCTTCCGGCGGACGTGACGAAGCAGGTGAGCGACCTCTACGTGAACCTGTTCGAACGACTCGCAGGTGAGAAGTTCCGCTGATCTGGGAGGTCATTAACAGGATGTACATGCCGGGGCAGAACCTCGACGGAATCCTCGACGCGATGCACATTCATCCCGCGCTACCGCAGGCCGTCGCTCGCGCGTTTGGACCACTGGCGCTCGTGAGAGGCCATCAGCATCATCACTCCGAAGAACCGTGAACGTGGTACGGCCTTACACGCACCAAGAACTCGGCGACGCGACGAAACGAATGAACGGAATCGGTCCTGCCACATCGGGCAGAGCGCCATCAATCGCGACACCGATGGACGAATGTCCAAGATTCACGAACAAAGGCTTTTACCGAATGCGGTGATACATTCAATGTCCGGGGGCGCTAGGATGGAACTGACAGTCTACGTTGACGGCAAGTTCTACCCACAATCGGAGGCGAAAGTCAACGTTTTCGACCATGGCCTGCTCTACGGAGACGGCGTCTTCGAAGGGATCCGCGCATACAATGGCCGGGTCTTCAAGCTCGAGCGCCACATGGACCGACTGTTCCACAGTGCGAAAGCCATCGACCTGAAGATCCCTCTTTCGAAGGAGGAAATCGCGCAACTCATCCTCGAGACGTGCCGGCGCAACGACATCAAGGAAGGGTACATCCGGCCCATCATCACACGCGGACGCGGCGATCTCGGCCTCGACCCAAGGAAGTGCAAGTCCGGGCCTAGCATCATCGTCATTGCCCAGCCCTCGATCAACCTGCTCGGCAAGGTCTACGACCGCGGTCTGAAGGTCGTGACGTCATCGTATCGCCGCGTGCCGCCGCAAAGCCTCAGCCCATCGATCAAGTCCCTCAACTATCTGAACAACATCATGGCGAAGGTCGAGGCGAATCAGTATGGCGCGGACGAGGCGCTCATGCTCGACATCCATGGCTACGTCTCGGAAGCGAGCGCCGAGAACGTCTTCATCGTCCGGAACCATGCGATCGTGACGCCATTCACGTCGACGAACCTTCCCGGGGTGACGCGCGAGACGGTCCTCGAACTCGCGCCGTCGCTCGGCCTGGAAGCCCGGGAGCAATTCTTCACCCTCTACGACATGTGGGCGGCGGACGAAGCGTTCATCACGGGCTCCGCAGCAGAGGTCGCGCCCGTAGTCGAGGTCGACGGCCGATCGATCGGCGATGGGAGGCCGGGCCCGACGACGAAGAAGATCATGAAGGCATTCCGAGACCTCGTGATGAGCACCGGCACGCCAATTGATGTGTCGTCGTAGAAGGCAAATCTAAAGGAACGCATCGGCATCGCCGAGGCGGGTCGCGATGAAGTTCTATGAGTACAAGGCGAAGGAGATCTTCGCCCGGTACGGAATCCCGGTCCCTCGCGGCGTGCTCGCCTCGCGGCCGGAGGAGATCGTCGATCCGCCGCTCCCGTGCATGGTGAAGGCGCAGGTCCTCGTCGGAGGCCGGGGGAAAGCGGGAGGCATTCGCCCCGCACAGACCCTCGAAGACGCGCGAGCGGTGGCGGGCGAGATACTTGGTATGGACATCCATGGGTGCCGAGTCAAGCAGGTCTACTTGGAGGAGCGCCTCAGCATCGACCGAGAGCTCTACATGAGCCTCACCATCGACCGGTCCGCCCGGGAGCCGCTCCTAATGGCGACCGGCATGGGAGGCATGGAGGTTGAGGACGTGCCTCGGGACGAGTTGTATCTCGAAAACATGCCCGCGATGGTCGGCATCCAGCCATACGTGCTCCGATCGCTGCGGAAAGAGCTCGTTCTCTTACCGGAAATCTCGGACCAGGTCGACTCCATCGCCCGCCGCGCCTACGAGCTCTTCCGCAAGGAGGACGCGGAGCTCGTCGAGATCAATCCACTCGTCGTCACCACAGACGGGCGCGTGGTCGCCGGCGACGCCAAGCTCGTGATTGACGACAGTGCGGAGTACCGGCATCCCGAATACGCGTCTCTCGACCAGGACCGGACCCCCTTGGAGGAGGAAGCGCATCGCAAGGGAATCGTGTTCATCCAGCTCGACGGAGACATCGGGGTCATCGCGAACGGTGCGGGCCTCACGATGGCCACGCTCGACGCACTGAATCTGAAGGGCGGTCGCGGAGGCGTGTTTCTCGACCTCGGTGGCACGGACGATCCGGAGAAAGTGAAACAAGCGTTCGAACTGTTGATCAAAGCGCGCCCGTCCGTCATCCTCGTCAACATCTTCGGGGGGATCACCAAAGCGGACACCGTCGCGATGGGTGTCAAACAAGCCCTCGAGGAGATGCACGCTACAGTTCCTGTGGTCGCCCGCATCAAAGGCGTGAACGAAGCTGCGGCGAAGGAAATCCTGGGGTCAATCGGAACCCATGCCGCGGAGACGATCGAGGAAGCAGCGGAACTCGCAGTTAAGGTGAAGGCGGGAGGTGCGTAACCTGGCCGTCCTGCTGACGAAGAAGGCCCGCGTCGTCGTCCAAGGGATCACGGGCCATCAGGGACAGTTCCACACGCACGCGATGCGAGACTTTGGGACGAATGTGGTGGCGGGCGTAACGCCGGGGAAGGCGGGAACCAAAATCGAGGGTGTCCCGGTCTTCGACCGCGTGCGGGACGCGGTGCTCCGCCGAAAGGCGAACGCATCGATCCTGTTCGTACCGGCGCCGTATGCGAAGGACGCGGCGGTCGAGGCAATTGAGGCGGGAATCAAACTCCTTGTCATCATCACCGAGCGGATTCCTTTCCATGATTGTCTCGACTTCATCCCGTATGCGCGGAGCAGGGGCGTCACGGTGATCGGCCCGAACTGCCCCGGAATCGCAACGCCGGGGCAGGCTAAGATGGGCATTATCCCGAACCTCATCTTCAAGGAAGGAGACACCGGCGTGATCTCGCGGAGCGGGACGCTGACGTACGAGATCGTGTACGCGATGACCCAAGCGGGCTTCGGCCAATCGACGTGCGTCGGAATCGGGGGCGATCCGATCAACGGGACGAGCATGGTCGAGGCACTCGCGTTGTTCCAGAAAGACCGCCAGACCAAACGGATTGTGCTCGTCGGCGAGATCGGTGGTACCGCTGAGGAGGAAGCCGCGGAGTTCATCAAGAACAAGGTGACGAAGCCCATGGTTGCATACGTTGCGGGGCGCACGGCACCCCCGGGGAAACGAATGGGACACGCGGGAGCAATCATTCAGGGGAACCGCGGCACCGCAGAGTCGAAAGTCAGGGCCTTCGGAGAGGCTGGCGTTCCCGTGGCGGAATACCCTGTCGAGGTCGCGAAGCTCTTGGCGAGCGGTTGATGTCCGGATCGGCCGACCGACGCATCTTGTTCTGGATTCAGGAGCGAAGGGGCTACAACTCGACGTTCATCTTGGAAGCAAGGCCGGGATCATTGCGGTTGGTCCACCCGACTCTCAGGGCTTGGTACATCCGAATCGCGGCCTTGGTCCTCCCGTTCGTCCTCCAATTTTTCGCGCTGTATCTGGCCTGGGGCCCGATGGACCGATGGACCCGCGGCGAATCAAACCTCGCGATTCTCGGTTTTGTGACCTGGCTTGCGGTGTTCTTCATCTTGTCGGGAAGACCGTCTCTGGCCTATCTCGCGAATCATCCAGAACGCGTGGAGGACCGTGCTCGCGTACTCAGAATACGGCGAACCGGACGGTCGACCCTGGACAAGATCCTCGTCGAGGCGTGGGGTTCTGCGATCTGGCTCACCATCGTGACCAAAGAAGCGAAACTTCGTGCCGCGCTGGTGATGGCAGGACAAGCTGAACCTGAGATCGAGCCACTTCCTGCTCAACCCGCGTGAGTGGGGCGGTCTTGCAGACCTTTATTAGTATCGCCTCGGTTTTGCCCAGACGGGGAGCCCAGAAAGGCTGAGAGTATCCCGCATGAGGGATAGACCCTTGGAACCTGATCCGGGTCATGCCGGCGTAGGGAACGCGAGGATTTTTTCAGCCACGGGACCCTGAGGAGTCCTCCATCCGTGGCGCAGACGCCTCCGCCAAAGTATCCGATGGGCAAGGTAAGCCGCGCGTTCTTCCGGAACGTCATCGCCCGAAACCTCGGGGAGCGAAGAAGCGACATCGCGGTTGGCCCCGCAAACGGCGTCGACGTCGGCGTCGTTCGTCTACCGGACGGCGCGGCAATGATCTCGACGACGGACCCGATCTATATCGTACCGCAGTACGGTTGGGAACGGGCGGCATGGTTTGCGTTTCACATCCTCGCGTCGGACCTCACGACATCCGGCGTCGCGCCGCAATACATCACACTCGACTGGAACCTCCCGATGGACATCGAGGACGATCAGATCGAGACGATGCTCCGAGTCATCGACCGCGAATGCCGCAAGTACGGCGCCGCGATCGTCACCGGCCACACGGGCCGCTACGAAGGGTGCTCGTATCCGATGGTGGGCGGCGCCACCTTCCTCGCCATCGCCCCGAAGGACGGCTGGGTCACCGCCGACATGCCGCGTCCCGGAAACCGCCTCCTCGTCACGAAGACGGCCGCCCTCGAGGCAACCGCGATCCTGTCGAACACCTTCCCGGACCTGGTGGGGCGGCACCTCGGCCCCGACATGACCTCGCGAGCGCGGGCTCTCTTCGATTCGATGAGCACGGTGGACGACGCGCTGGCGGCGGCCGCCGTCGGACTTCGAAAGGGAGGGGTCTGGGCGATGCACGACGCGACGGAAGGCGGCGTGCGCAACGCGGTGTGGGAAATGGCGCAGGCCTCCGGCCTCGGTGTCGACGTCGACCTCACGAAAGTGCACGTGGATCCGGCCGTCGCCGAAGTTTGCAAGGTCTTCGAGATGGATCCGCTGGACGCGATCAGCGAAGGCACCCTTCTGATCGCGGTCGAAGCGGACGCCGCGCAGTCCGTGCTGGCCCTCCTGGCGCGGAAAGCGATCAAGGCCGCGGACATTGGCGTGTTCACGAAAAAAGGCCGACCGTGCTGGGACCGGGGGCGGGTGTTTCAGCCCGCGAGCCGCGATCCGTTCTGGATCGCGTTTAGCCGCGCCATCACCGGGGAGATCACCTGAGCGAGCCCCGCAATGCGAACGCGGTGGGCGGGGTCTACCTTGTCACGGCGCCGAAACGGCCCGTGTCATCCTTGGTGGCGATCGTTGCAGGGGCCCTCGAGGGAGGGGCTTCGTTGGTCCAATTGCGCGACAAGGGGGCCTATGCGGCCGAGGAACGCGCCGAGGCCGCCACTGGAATTCGGGAACGGTGCGCCCGCCGCAACGTTCCCTTTCTCGTGAACGATGATCCGCGTCTCGCACTGCTTCTGCGCGCGGACGGTGTCCACGTGGGCCAAGACGATCCGTCGCCGCGAATCGCGCGGGCTCTCCTCGGGCCGAAAGCCATAGTTGGGGTGACCGTCTACGGAAAGTCGGGCGAGGAGGGTGCGGCGGCGGCCGCGGGTGCCGATTACATCGCCGTTGGCCCGTTCTTCCCGAGCCCGACGAAACCCGAGGAACCGGTGCTCCCGCTCCACGTGCTCGACGGCGTCGTGCACCGCGCTCGAATTCCGGTCTTCGCGATTGGTGGCGTCACTGCGGAAAATGCGGGCTTGCTCGCTCGGCACGGCGTGGCGGGCGTCGCGGTCGCTTCGGCGATCATGAACGCACCGGATCCACGTGCCGCGACAGAGGCGATCCGCTGCGCGTTCGAGGACGCGAAGTCGGACCTCAAGGGGACGCGCACGCCCGCGAGGTAAACGCGCGCGCGAGAACCATGGCGGCGGAACACCCACCGACAAACGATTAAATAGAGCCCCCTGTCTGCAAACCCCCCTGTGCGCCGGCTTATTGTAACGGAGAAGTTCAACGCCGCCGTCCGAATCGCGACGATCCTGAGCGACGGGAAATCGAAGAGGACTTACGTCGAGGGGACCCCGGTTTTCGAGTTCACGGAAGGTGCCGACCCGGTGCAGATCGTCGGCCTCCGCGGACACATTATCAACCTTGATTAC
>DATEGJ010000157.1:0-7621 GCA_035280105.1 Thermoplasmata archaeon | reverse complement strand
CCCGCTGGGTGAACTCAGCGAGAAGTTCGTGGAGTATCTGAGCCCGTCCGACATCTTCGTCCTCGGCGGTCGCACGTACCAGTTCGTCCGGGCGCGCGGGACCTCGGTGTACGTGAAGGACGCTTCGGGCCGGCGCCCCACGGTTCCCTCGTGGACCGGCGAGATGCTCCCACGCTCGTTCGACCTGTCGATCGCCGTCGGCGAGTTCCGTCGCGACCTCGCGGCGAAGATCGCGGAGGACGGGGAGAAGAAAGCGAAAGAGTGGCTTCGTGAGGCATATCGTGTCGACGATGGATCCGCGCAGTCTCTTGTCTCGTACGTCCAGGAACAAGTGGCGCTGTTGCCGGATCTCCCGACGGACCGGCAGGTCCTCCTCGAGGGCTACATCGACGTCAAGGGAAATCGCAACGTGATCTTCCACTTCCCGTTCGGCCGGCGCGTGAACGACGCGCTGAGCCGTGCCTTTGCGTTCGCCGTCACGGAAGCGCAACACACGAACGTCCGAGTGAGTGTGACGGACGACAATTTCATGATCACCGTCCCGAGGCGCATCGAGCTCAAAGGCCTCGCGAAGCTCGTGACGAGCAAGAACCTTGAGGACCTCCTCCGCCGCGCGATCAAGAACACGGAGTTGTTCAAGCAACGCTTCCGGCACTGCGCGACCCGATCGTTCATGATCCTTCGGAACTACAAAGGGCGCGAGGTCTCGATCGGGCGCCAACAGCTGCGGTCTCAGCGGGTCCTCGACTGGCTTCACGAGATCGAGGATTTCCCCGTCGTCAAGGAGGCCTACAACGAAATCCTCCACGAGGTCATGGACCTGGACCACGCGCGCGAGATCCTCCGCCGGATTGAGTCCGGAGAAATCGCGGTGAAGGAGAGCGACTTCGCGAGCCTGCCCTCCCCGTTCGCGCACAACGTCGTCCTGCAAGGCGTCTCGGACCTCGTCCTGATGGAGGACCGCTCGGCTCTGTTGCGGGAACTCCACCGCAAGGTCCTGGAGCGCGTGATGCCGACGGACCAGATTAGCTCCATCCAATTCCAGCCGGGCGAGATCGTCGAATACTTCTTACGGAAACTGCCGAAGGTTGGGCGCAAAGAAGACCTGCTCTCGTACCTGGATCGCGTCGGCGATGCGAACATCCTCCAACAGAAAGGCCGGAACGTGTTCGAGGTCGCTACCGCATCGTTCCAAGATACCCGAAAGTGGGCCGGACAACTCATGGACGAAGGGCTCGTCGAGAGCGTGTGGACCCCTCAAGGGATCCATTGGGCGCTGAAGGACCACGTGCCGACGTACGTCGCTGTGTACGCGCAGCGTTCTCGACTGAAACCGCCGGAGGAGAAGGTCCTCGCGCTGATCAAGGAGAAGCCGCGATCGCACAAGGAACTCCTGCGGACGACGAAGCTCGAGAAGGACGACCTGAACGAGATTGTCCGCAAACTTGAGCGATCGTACCTGGTCGCACGAAAGGGGGTCGACGAGACCGTGTACGTCGCCCGCGATCCCGTCCGCGCGAACTTCGAGGAATCGCTCGACAAGATCCTGACGAAACGGCTTGAGGTGGACGGTCCCCACAGCGCCCAAGAGCTCGCGGTCGGCCTTGGCCTCGAAGCGGAGCTTGTCGAGGAGGTCTTGCGGGATCTCGAGTCGGAAGGAGTCGTCTCGTCCGGCCACTTCCTCGTCGACAAGGAATTCCAGTTCATGATGACGAGAGACCTCCAACGCTTGCAGCGGAAAGGCGAGACGCGGGAGGTCTTCGAGGAGAGCCAGGTAAAGGCGTTCCTCCTCGAGAAACAATTCACGGATATCGAGGCGTTGGACGACTACTTCGATCGGTTCCTCGAGGCCGGGATGGTCCTCGACATCTGGAATCACACGGCCGGCTTCGATTACAAGGAGTGGCTGCGCCGTCGGGAATCGGGCGACATCCTCGAAGGACGCTTCCTGAACGGCCGCGTGCGATACGTTCGCGCGAAGGATGTCCCGCTCTTCCTATCAGCATTCCCGCGATCCCCGCTCACGGAGTTCGAGGCCAAGGTGCTGGAGGTGATCCGGGCATCGGAGGGAATTGACCTCTGGGGCATCGTCTCGAAGCTTCACGAGGAACGCGAGCGCGTGAAGGAGGCCCTTGACAAGCTCGACTACGACGTCTACGTCATCCGCAAGTTCCAGGGCGACGGCTGGACCGCGCGCAATCTCTACGTCGCCTTCGATCCTCCGGCGAAGGAGGCCAAGGACGCGTTCGAGACCCTCGTGCGGCGGTTCCTCGCGGCGAACGGCCCGGTCCCCTTCTCCGGGATCCGGGAGTGGGCGCGGTTCGAGTGGGACGACCTGGAACGGCTGATGGACCGGCTCGAAGAGCAAGGGACCGTGACGCGGATCCTCGTCACCGGGAAAGCCGAGGGGGAGATGTTCGTCTTGAAAGACGAACTCCCGAGGCTTCGAAAAGCTGCCGCCACGTCGACGTCCGATGGCGTCCGCGTCTTGTCGCTCCTCGACCCGTGGACGCAGCCTCTATGGGCGCAGGTCGCGAGCCGCTACGGGGAGGGATGGTTCTTCCCGCTCGTCAAGGACGGCGACCTCATCGGCATGGCGGAAATCTGGGAGATGAGCGGGTGCATCGAGGTGCGGGAGATGGATCTCGCTTCGTCCGATCTCCTGCCGGAGACGATCGCCGCGTTCACCCGTACCATGGAGTTCTACGCGATGCGCGGTGTTGACGTCCTGCGCGTCACTCGTTTCCTTGGGAAAGACGTCCCGGAGGTGGAAGACCTTTCCGCGTGGAAGCGCGCGGGCTTCATCCGCTTCTCCGACTTCCTCGCCCACGGACCGATCGTCACCAACGACTACGAGAGGAATGACCTCCTCGCATACGTCCTGCACAAGCAAGGCATCGCGGCGGACGCTCGCTTTGCCGACCCGATCGCGGCGGCGAAGGCCCTGGGCGGTCTGCGGTCCGACTTCGCCGCCCGGCTTCGCGTCAAGGACTTCCGTCCCCTCGAGCGCCTCCATCGTCACGGCCTCCTGGCGAAAGGGCTCACAATCCCCGAGTACTGGACGTACACGTCCGAGGCGGACCTCAGCCTGTTCAAGGCGGCGAAGGGGACTCGGTTGACGAAGGACATGAAGGTCGTCCTCCGTCTCATCGAGGAGGAAGGTCCGATTTCCCGACAGCGGCTGCTAGTCCTCTCCGATTTGAGCCGCCCGTCTACGGCGGCGTCCCTGCGCAAGCTCTACGAAGGGCTCCATGTGACGAGGGACGCGGACAACCGATACCGCGTGGTCCTCGATATCAAGATCAGCCGCGACGAAGCTCGCCGCGAGGTCTTACGGCGGATCATCAAGTGTCTTGGCGTGACATCGGCGGAATCCCTCGCCGCGTACACACGGTTCGAATACAACATGGGAGAAACGCGCCTGCGTCTTCGGGAATTCGAGCGGGAGGGATGGCTCGCGAAAGGGTTTCTGTCCCGCGGGGAGCGCACCGTCATGTGGGTCGTGAAGGACGACGTCGACCGGATCGGACATCTCGAGTCCCGACGGAAGTTCGTCTTGACGCCCCAAGACAACTTGTTCCTGTACCTCCGCGAATCGATTGTCGAGCGGTTCCATATGGGCTCGTGTTACGTCGTCTTCGACGGGCCGGAGATGGTCGCCGCATTCAAAGCCCGGAGGCGGAAATGGCAGCTCGTCGTCACGGAGTTCCAAGGGGAGCCATCGGCGCGGAGGATCGTCGAGGCATGGGAAGCGGAGAACGATCTCGCGGTCGAGGAGGAGGTCGAGCGAATCTCCGACCACGAGGTCATGGAGTGGTACGCCAAGATGTACGGCCGTGGCGCGGCCGACAAGTGAGACGCGGGACGATGAGGCAGCTTCATAGTCCACATCCGATTGCATTGCCGGATCCGCATGACTATTCTCGGCATCGACACGATCGCGATCGTCGTCTCAGACCGCCACAAAGCGATTCGTTGGTACCGCGACGTCCTCGGCCTCGACATCGCGTACATCGGACCGAGCGAGTCGAATCCTGATTCGACGGTGCAAGGCTCGGTCGACCGAGCGGGCCATTGGATTGAGCTTGGACCGCTCCGACCGCGAACGCGGGTCCATCTATGCGAGATGGACGAGACGGAACCGGGGCCGACGGGGATTACGTTCCTGACCGACAACATCCTCGCCGAGTACGAACGCATGCGGGCGAAGGGAGCCCGCTTCACGCACCCACCGGAGAAGATGGATTGGGGTGAGTGGATCGGCGAATTCGCGGACCCGGACGGGAATGTGTTCGACCTGAAGCAACCGATCGCGACGGACCCACCAGGGCGATGAGTCCCGCCTAGGCCGGCCGGGCGCGACGGGCCGTGTCCAACCGAAGCGCTTGGTCGGCGCACGAGGCCGCTTCGTCGAACCGACCGAGCTTCGTGAGGACGAATCCCTTGTTCACCCACGCTCCCCGATATCCCGGGTCCATGGCGAGAGCGCGTTCGTAACAGTCGAGGGCTTCCTCGTACTTGCCGAGTCGCGCGAGCGCGTTGCCTTTGTTGTTCCACGCGACCTCGAACGAGGGGTTGACCTTGATCGCGGCGTTGAAGCAGCGGAGGGCGTCGATCAGACGTCCCATCTTCGTCATCGCATTTCCCTTGTTCAACCACGCGACCTCGTTGCGCGGGTTGATGTCGAGCGCCACGTCGATCGCATGGACCGCCTCTTCATATCGTCCCAGGAGGATGAGCGTGGCCCCTTTCCCGTACCACGGGATCTCGCGGCCCGGGACGTCCGAGTGCGCGGCGGCGATCGCCCGGTCGTACTCCTCCAGCGAACGTTCGTAGTTTTGGCGCGCCATGTTCTTCTGCGCGAGGACCACCTCGCGACGCAAGATCGACGTCGACTTGCGGCGTCGGACTTCCAGCGCTGC
Organism: Thermoplasmata archaeon; assembly: GCA_035280105.1. Classification (GTDB taxonomy): domain Archaea; phylum Thermoplasmatota; class Thermoplasmata; order RBG-16-68-12; family RBG-16-68-12; genus RBG-16-68-12. Next base: position 2,699 of record DATEGJ010000157.1, on the reverse strand, counting down.
GAGCGTCGCCGGCCATGGCGTCGCAACGACGATCCCGACGATCCATGGGATTGTCCCGACATTGGTTGGAGTGAGCATGGCGGCAATCCCGGTGCCGGCGAGCGGGGCTGCCGCGGCGACCGCCAGCAAGATGCGATGGGGCGATGTGAGCAATCGCTTCGAGGCCCAGGCGAGGCATGCCACAGCACCGCCCGCAAGCCCGATTGCCCCGATGGTGACGTCGGCTGGGAGGAGCGTCCCGACCAGCGAGAGCCCGGCCCCGGCCGCGAGGAGGAGCGCATCAAAGCGGGAGAGATCGCGAGTTCTGACGCGGACGAGTTCCGCGATGACGATGCATGCCAGGGCGACGAGGACGACGGTGATTCCCGCGCCAACAAGCGGCTCGCTCAAAAGACCCGAGAGGACAAGGCCAGCCGCTGCCGCGAGGACAATTCCTGCAACAATTTCCGGCGAAACTCGAACCACCCGAATTGGTTTGGGCGTCTTCGGGCGAATTGCGGTGGCGGGGGCTGCAACGACACGCCGCGGGAGGGGCGGCGGCGCTGGCGCGCGCACCGGTTTCGGGTTTGGCGCCTCCGGCGGGAGCGAGGAGACTTCGGTTGCACGTCGGACTGGAGTGAGCGGTTGCGGCTTTGTCGGCGGAGCCAGAGGCTTCTCGGGAATTGCTTGCCTGGGCGCGGGGGCCTCGGGCATGGGTGTCGAAGATTGAGCCGCCATGGGGGCAGGTCTCAGGGCGGAGGTGCTCGCGGACCGTTCTCCGTCGACCAGTTTTGTAATCCGCCTCAGAGGAGGCGTCGCGGGCGGACTCGGTTCCTTGAGCGCGGTTCCGATCTCGTTGAGGAACTCGTCGACCTTCGCGAGGGCGCTCTCCGCAAGTTTCGGCGGTGCGATTGGGGCGGTCGGGGCCGCAATCGCCGGACTGGGAGCCGGGATCGGCTTGCCGACGCCGAGAGGTTCTCCGCAAATCTCGCACTCGGTCACGTCGACGTCATTGTCCGCGCCGCATACGGGGCAGAGCACGAGGTCGAGGATGTCCTCAGGTTCTGCCGACTCCGCCTCCGGCTCCGTCTCGAACTCCGCCGCGCACCGCGGGCACTTCGAATCCCCGCTCGCGACGAATCCTCCGCAATTCGTGCAGATGAAGAGCAGCCCGACCTCGCCTTTCTCGAGGACGCGGTTTGGATCGCGATCGCGGAGTTGGGTCGGATGGCGGAATCCGGCCTCGAACAGTTGGAGCGCCTTCTCGCGGTCGAGCCCTAGGGCTCGGCTGAGCCGTACGACGGCTTCGTCAATGACGAAGGCCCCGCAGTTCTCGCACTCCGTCTCGTCCGGAGGGATGGGCTCCTGGCAGACGGGACACAGGACCCGGGCCTGTTTCCCGGGCATCGACAGGGGATTCGACCCGTCGAGAGAGCCATAAACCCACCCCTCCGGTTGTCAGCCCCGATACCCGGCCGAAGACGAGGTTAAGTAGCGGGCCCGCCTGACTCGAGTCGAAAATGGCGTCGAACGTCGATTTCTTCGTCGCATTTCTCCTGGGAATCCTCCCGGGAATCGGCGTCCTCTGGGTCTCACTCCGCCGTTTCGACCGGCCTCATGTGGACCACACGTTGTTCGACGACCGCCGGGTGTTCGGCAGCTTGGCGGTCGGACTCGTGTTCGGGACTTTTGCGAGCCTCTTCGCGCTGTCCCTCCGCCGCGTCGACCTGGTGACGTTTTTCATCGCGCTCGGCTCCACGTTGATCTTCGAGGAGTCGTTCAAACTGATCTGGTTGAACCGAGCCCCGTTTCGCGGGCGCTTCGACACGACGTTCTACGGCGTCCCCCTCGGGGTCGGCGCCGCCGCGAGCGGCGTCATTGCGGCGGCATGGGTGTCCCGTGACACCTTGTACGTCCCTGAGACGTTCGGCCTGCTCGTTCTCTACTCGATCAGCCTCTGTCTCATCAACGCGGACACCGGCGCCCTGATAGGCTTCGGCGCGTCGCGCGGCGACATGTGGCGTTCCTACTTCTGGGCCATCGTCGTTCGCTTCGCCCACGGCGGCTTCTTGTTCCCGTTCTTGCTTCAAATCCAAGAGCCGTACGCCGCGATTTCGGCGGCCACTTCCGCCGGATTCGCGTTGCTCGTATACTATTACGTATATCATTCGATCCTCCCGGGCACGTTGCCCGAGGACATCCGCCGAGAACTGAAGCGGGATCGCCGTCGGGGCGCCAACGCCTAAGGACTGAGACTCACGGCCCGATAGAAGCCGCTCTTCGGCTCCATCACGAGATTCGCGTGAACCAAGTCAGCCAGCGCTTCCTCCGGCCGGGCAATCCCTAGTCCCGCGAGAACGCGCGACCAGTCGTCGAACGAGAACACCTCGAGTTCCCGCGTGAGTTCGATGGCCGCGGCGCGGATCCGCCCGATTCGATCGCGGGGCTTCGACGCGGCTCCGACGACCCGGACGTGCACGTCGCCCGATCGCTTCCGTCGAATCGGAATCGTCGCCTTCCGGTAGATGTCCAAGCCTCCCGCGATCTCGGCGTTTGCTTGTCCGACGAGCGGAGCGAGCTCGTGGGCTGTCTCCACGCGGCTGCGCACCCGGGCCGGCACGACCCGGATTTCGAACCCGCAAGAACACGTCGTCGTCTTTTGTTCGAGGTCCACGCCCTTCGCGCGCTTGCAGCGAGGACAGACGACGACGCCGTACATG
>DATEGJ010000156.1:0-3467 GCA_035280105.1 Thermoplasmata archaeon | reverse complement strand
TTCGACGTTCCGCCAGAGTCAAGAGATCCCGAAAGGAGCGTGAGGACCGCTCGATGGCCGTGATGGATCCGCGGACGCAGATGTCCGAAAGGTGACTCACGGTCGTCCCGCTCCCCGCGCCGAGATACAACACCGACGTTTCGAAGCGAAACGGCCACTGGAGCCCACCAGACCGAAGGTATGCGGCGAGCTTGCTGCGGTTCGCGTCCCATCGACGGTATTCGACACCGCCTTCGTTCGGAAGGCTCTCTCCGTACACGGCGAACCCAGGGACGAGATTTCTCGTGAGCAGCCACGGCCCGTCCGTGAAGACTCCTTCCCATTGTGTCCGCCGAATCGCCATGTCGTTACGATGGAGCGACCTGTATTGAGCCTTCGGATGCCGTCGGCTCTCTGAAGTGTTCCCTATTCCGGTGGAGCCTTCTTCGATCGGGAGCGAGGAGCGCGGTGGCTCGGCCCTGAACCCCGCCTGCGGGGTTTCGGATTGGCAACTGCCGGGATACCACCGGACTTCCGCGACGCAAGTCGCTTCCGCGCCGCGAGGGCCTCCGAGTCCTGCGGCCGGAGCCGCAATACCTGCTCATACGTTCCGAGCGCCTTCGCGAGTTCTCCTTCCCGCTCTTGAACGACTCCGAGGTTGAGGAGGGTGCGAGGGGTTTCGAGGCGCTTGACCGCTCGCTCGAGATTCACCGCGGCGGAGCGGATGCGGCCCAACGCAAGGTATGCGACTCCGAGGTTGTTCAGGGTTTCCGCACCCAGTGAACTTGGTTTGAGCCCATCACGGAGACTGGTGATTGCGTCACGCGTCCGGCCTCCGAGGATCAGTGCCGCACCGAGATTGACGCGGGCGTTTAGGTCTTTCGGATTCAGATGTACCTCTCCCGACAACGAGTCGGCGGCTGCCGCGTAGTGGCCTGACCGGAGGCGGGCGATACCGAGCGTCTGAGCGAAGGCCGAGAACTCGGGATGGAGACTGACCGCGGATTCAATCACCTTGATTGCTTCGTCGCCAAATCCGGCCCGCTCGAGGAACGAGGCCTTCGTCGCGAGGGCTCGCAGATCGCGCGGGTGTGTGGCGAGGTAGGTGTCACAGGCTTGCACCGCACCGGCGTAGTCGCCGCCTGCAACGAGCGCTTCGGCTTTGTGAAGCTCGGCGGACGAATCGCCCATCTGCGCCGCTCGCGTGAATGCCTTCGCGGCCTCCGCGAGCCGACCACCGGCCAACTCAGCGTGACCCAGCCCGAGCCAGGGCGCGGGCGCGTCCAGGCGGACGGTCGACTCCCACGCGGTCTCAGCGGCCTCTGGGAAGCCAAGGTGCGTCAGCAGCGCGGCAACGTGGGCCCGTCCGGGCCGCCACGGTTCTACGCGGACCCGACGCCGCACATGATCCATGACCCGCATCCGGACGATGGCACTCCGGCCTTTCGGGTTCAGGCCCAGGGTCTCGCACATCCGCTGAAGGGATGGCCAGTCCGCGTGTTCGATTTCGGCGAGGGGAGGTAGGCTCACGGCGTCACCTCCCGGCAGCGCATCCGGATTTCGCATTCGCCGCAACCCAGGTCGCCTTCGAGGTGGGTCCCGAAGCATTCGTACACCCCGCGATAGAAGTCGACCTTCTCTCGGAGGGATTGCGCCTTCCGCAGCCCGGCCCGCGCCTGCCGTAACTTCGGATCGAGGGCGAGCGCACGTTCGAACGCCTTCACCGCAAGTGTTGACTCCGACAGCCCGATGTGGGCGAGTCCCTTGAGCAGCCAGATCCACGCTGTCTCGCGGATCCGGAGGGCGCGATCGGCCCAGATGACGGTCTCCCCGTGCCGATGGCCTTTGGAAAGGAGGAGGATCCGGTTTGCCATCGCATCGAAGAAATCGGGATCGAGATGGAGCGCTTCGTCGAGGCATCGATCCGCTCCGACGACGTCGCCTAGGCGGAGCAGGGCCGCGCCTTTGTTGTTCCACGCGGCCGCGTGCTCCGGCCGAAAGGAGAGGACCTTGTCGTAACACGCAATCGCGCCGGTGTAGTCCTCCATCGCGTGGAGCGCCGCGCCCTTGTCGGTCCAGCCTTCCAGCGAACGCGGATGAATGGCGAGGAGCCGATCATAGGATGCCACTTCCTCGGGGAAGTGCCCGAGGTCATGGAGCGTGTTCGCGCGGCCGAGCCACGCCTCCTCCGAGTCTTCATTGGCCTTGAGCGCCTGCTCGAACGAGCTCAGGGCGCCTTCGAGATCCCTGCGTTTCTGGAGGACATGGCCTCGCAGGAGCCATGCAGCATCGTATTCCGGCTTGAGACGCAGCGTCGCATCGAGCTGGTGCAGAGCCTCGTCGAACTTACTTTGCGCAAACGCCCGGCGCGCCGCCTGCATCGCGGACTCGAGACGATCCACGCTCGGAAGGAATCGTTCCTCCGCCCGTGGCGGAACCGTCATCCGCCCGCCTCCGGGTCCAGGTGGCGTACACATGTCGTCCGCCACTTTCGCGCGGTCTCGTGGTCCGGCTTGATCGCGAGCGCCTTGTCGTACGCCGCGAGGGCGTCGTCGTACCGCTCGAGTTGCTGGAGCGAGATGCCCTTCCCCGTCCAGCCATCCGGATTTCGCGGCTCCCGCTCAATCGCCTGCTCGTATCGGAGCAAGGCCATCTGGGGATCTCCTCCCTCGAGCGCCAGGTCCGCGAGCTGCAGCAACACGTGAGGATCCTCGTCATCCGGCTCAATCGACTCCACGAACGACTGGAAGTCCGGGGCGGCGGGCGTCGACGGCGGAGCGGGTTCTGGCTCTTCTTCGATTTCCTCGAATGCCTTCATGAGAGCAGGAAAGTCACTCGGCGACTCGGCGCGAGGCGCCGCCTCCGGTTCCGAGGGGGCAGGCGCCCCGAGGGCCTCGCGCGCGGCCCGCGTGGCCGAATCGTCGGGAGCAATCGCAGATGACCGCCCAAGAGCGATTTCCGCAGCGTCCCGGTCGCCGAGGATCGCGTGAGCCCGTGCTTTACTCGCCCACCCTTCGACGCGGCTGGGTTCGAACGAGACGACTTTGTCGAAACACTCCAGGGCTTCCTTTGGTCGATCGTGTTCCAGGAGGACCCTCCCTTTCGCGAACCAAGGATCCGCGAAGTTCCACCGCAGGGCGATCGCCCGATTGTAGTACTGAATCGCGGCGCCCCAGCGACCCTTTCGCTCGAGGAGTTCGCCACGACGAAACAAGATCGGCGGATTCTCGGGATTCGTCCCGAGAGCGCGCGCGAAGAGCGACTCCGCCCCGTCCATGTCACCGAGGTCGAGCAACGAGTCCCCGAGGCCGAGGACCGCCCGCGTCTCGGTCGGGACCAAGTCGAGGACGGCCTGGAAGAGAATCACGGCTTCGTTCGGATGGCCATCACGTCGAAGCTGTTCCGCCTTGAGGATGATGTCGCCGGCTTTCGTCGAATCGATTCGCAATGCCTCACGCAACGCATCGACCGCATCGGGGAGGCGACCC
>DATEGJ010000155.1:0-2364 GCA_035280105.1 Thermoplasmata archaeon | reverse complement strand
CAAGGTCCGTTCCAGCCCCTCGCGTAGGGACGCGCGCGGGGTGAAACCCAGGAGTTTCGTCGCCCGGGTGACGTCCGCGTGGGAATGCTTCACATCGCTCTGGCGCGCTTCTTTGCGGGTCGCCCGCAGCGGCTTCCCGGTGATCTCGGACAGGAGCCTGGCCACGTCGTTCACGGTCGTCGCCGCGCCTGATCCGAGATTGATGATCTGCCCGGCGACCTGCTTCTCGCCGGCGAGTTCGAGCGCGTCGGCCAAATCTCCGACGTACAGGAAATCGCGCGTCTGGTCGCCGTCTCCGTGAATCTCGACCAGCGTGTTGGAAGCGAGGGCGGCACAGAACTTCGCGATGACGCTCGCATAGGGTGAGCTGGGGTCCTGTCGCGGGCCATACACGTTGAAGATTCGGACCACGACCGTCTCGATCGACTTCAAGGACGCGATCTCCTCGCACGCGAATTCCCCGACCATCTTCGTCGTCGCATACGGGGAGGCGGGCGAGGGCCGCATCGTCTCGACCTTGGGGTTCTCTTCGACGTTGCCGTAGACGGCGGCGCTCGAGGCGAACACGACCCGCCGCACCCCCGCGTCGGCGGCTGCTTTGAGGACGTTCAGCGTGCCTCCGACGTTGATGCGCCAATAGACCTCCGGTTTCTTCACGCTCTCCGGGACGGACGTCCTGGCGGCGAGGTGGTAGACGACCTCTTGGTCCTTCATTGCCGTCGCGAGGACCTTCGCCGCGAGGATCGACGCCCGGCGCAACCGGACCTCCTCGCCGACCGCCGCGAGGTTCCGCAGGCTCCCGGTCGAGAGGTCATCAAGGATTGTCACGGTGTTGCGTTTGCTAAGCCGCTCGACCAGGTGCGACCCGATGAAACCCGCTCCTCCGGTGACGAGAAGCCGTCGGCCTTCCATGGGACGTGTTGGAGAGAAGTGCGGGCCATAAGGATTCCGGTTCGGACGGATCGCGGCGCCGCCGAAGCTACGGAGAGAGGCCTGAATGACGCTAGGCGAACTTTCGGATGAGGTCCTCGCTCACCGCGTACAGTCGCTGCGCGACGGCCATGTCGCGAGATCGAGGCGATGACGGGGCCTCACGTCGCTTCGCGAAATATCGCCCCGTGACCCCTTCCACCTCCGGGGATGAGGCGAGGTAAATCGGGGTGTCTGCGCCCTGTTCCGGGCTCTTGAAGAACCGTCGCACGATCCCGGTTCCCGGCGGATATTCCCCGGCGGCGAAGTTCGTGCGGATGACGCCGGGGTGGCATGCGTTGACGGCGATGCGGATCCCGGCGAGGCGACGCGCGAGCTCGTACGTGAACAGGACCTGCGCGAGCTTCGATTGTCCGTAGGCGCGGAAGCCGCTGTACGGTCCCTGTCCTTGAAAACTCTCGAAGTCGATCGCGCCGCCCTCGTGGGCCCGCGACGAGACGTTGACGATCCGCGCAGGACCCGATGCCTCCAGGAGATCGAGCAACCCGTGCGTCAGAGCAAAGCCGCCCAGGTAGTTGACGGCGAAGGTCAGCTCGAAGCCGTCAGCGCTCAGTTCGCGCTTCCGTCGAAAGAGACCCGCGTTGTTCACGAGGACGTCGAGGCGATCGTGATCCCGCTGGAAATCGTCGACGAAGGACCGGATCGAGGAAAGGTTCGCAAGGTCGACCAATTCGACAGTGACGTTTTCGTTCCCCGTTGCAGCAACGATTTCCTCACGGGCCGCTTCCGCTCGCGATTCGTTTCGGCATGCGAGGACGACCGTTCCACCGATGCGGGCGAGTCCGAGGGCGGTCGCTTTCCCGATTCCCGAGTTCGCACCGGTGACGATCGAGATCCGCTCGGAAATGGCGCCTGAATGGATGGCGGCCATGCGAGGGTCGAAGCAAGCGTCGGATGGGTAAGTCGATTCGCTTTCGCGTGCTCGCTCCTGATCGACAGAACGGCTGTGGGACTCAAATCGCAGAATCGTGGGAAAGGGCTTTTACGCTGCCGCTCGGGTGGGACAGCGGCTCATGGTCGAAGCCTCCCAGTGGTACTCTCTCATCTCGATCGCGAGCAGCTCCACGGCCCTGCTCCTCGCCGCGTATGTCGTTCGAAAGATTCCGAACCGCCGAGCCGGAGACACCTTCGTCCTCGCAATGGTGTTCTTCGTCCTCGCCGGGACGTTCGCCTATCTCTTGCGCACCTCGACCCTCGATCCGGCCGGGACGAACGACGGGCCGCTGACGATCGCGCGCCTCTTCTACTTCTTCCACATGCTCGCCGTCGGCTTCACAGCCGCCTTTATCGGCCAATACTTCCTAGGATTCGAGGTGATGCGGCGTCGGCTCGTCAACCTCTTCCTGCAGGCGTCCCTTTTGATCGTCGCGATCT
>DATEGJ010000154.1:0-4231 GCA_035280105.1 Thermoplasmata archaeon | reverse complement strand
GGATTCCCGCTTCCGCCAGCTCGCTGCACAGATTCAAGGCGGTCTGGCCGCCCATCCCGCTCAGGATGCCTTGCGGCTTTTCCTTCGCAATGATTTTCTCGAGGAAGTCGAGGGTCAGCGGTTCGACGTAGACCGCATCGGCGGTCTCCGGGTCCGTCTGAATCGTCGCGGGATTGCTGTTGACCAGGACGACGCGGACTCCTTCTTCCCGCAGGGAGCGGCATGCCTGGGATCCAGAATAGTCGAACTCGGCGGCCTGGCCGATCACAATGGGCCCGGACCCGATCACCATCGCGGTCCGGAGGTCCTCTCGCTTCGGCATCGTCGCCTCTCCCGGCCGGCCCTACGCCCCCTTGAGCGACGCGACGAAATCGCGGAAGATGTACTCGTTGTCCCAGGGTCCTGGATGGGCTTCCGGGTGGTATTGCACCGAAAAGATCGGGAGCGATCGATGGGCCATCCCTTCCACCGTGCCGTCGTTGAGGTTTCGATGGGTCACCTCGAACTCCGAGGACGGAAGGGAATCGGCGTCGACGGCGAACCCGTGATTCTGCGAGGTGATGTGCACTCGCCCAGTCCGAAGATCCTTGACGGGCTGGTTCCCGCCGCGGTGGCCGAACTTCAGCTTGAACGTGCGCCCGCCGAGAGCGAGGGCGAGAAGTTGGTGACCCAGGCAGATCCCCAGGAGGGGCACGCGGCCGACGAGCTCCTTCGTCGCTGCGACGGTCGTCGCGCGGACATCCGGATGCGCCGGGTCGCCAGGCCCGTTCGACAGGATCACTCCATTCGGTTTCATGCGCAAGACGTCGTCCGCGCTCGTGTCGTACGGGACACGCACCACGTTCGCGTACCGTTGGGCCTCCCGGATGATGTTCCGCTTGACCCCGCAATCGACTACGACGATCGTTCGCGTTCCGGGTCCTGGGTACCGCTCGGCCGAACGGCAGCTGACTTCCGCCACGAGATTGCGGGTCTCCGGATGCGGCGATTGGCGGATCTCCCGTGCGACCGCATCCGCGTCTTCCTCGGTCGGGACGAGAGCGGCCTTCATCGTGCCGCTGGAGCGGATCTTGAGCGTCAAGGCCCGGGTGTCGGCCCCTTCGATCGCGGGTGTATCATGGGACCGCAGGAACTCGGAGAGGGCCATGGCGCTCCGCGGGTGGCTCGGGACGGCACACGCCTCCTTGACGACGAACCCCATCGGTTGGATCGTGTCCGATTCCAGCGCGCTCGGATCGACCCCGTAGTTGCCAATCAACGGGTAGGTCATCATGAGAATCTGGCCCCGGTACGACGGGTCCGTCAACGCCTCCGTGTAGCCCGTCATGTTGGTGTTGAAGACCAACTCACCGAGGATCCTGCGATTCGCACCGAAAAAAGCCCCCCGGACCGTCGTTCCGTCCTCGAGGACGAGGGAGCCATCCATCCGCTAGACCCTCACCCCATTTTCGATTCGGCATATGAGGGTTTGCGTTCGCCCGGACGAACCGCGACGAATCACGGCTCCGTTGGACGCGGAAGATCGAACTCGTCCAACCGTGCGACCATCTTGTCCCAGTGGCTCCCTCGCCAATAGACTCGCTGGCACGACGGGCACCGCCAGAACGCGCGATGGCGGGATCTCACACCTTCCGGGACGATGGCCTCCACCGCCTCGCCCGAGACGGCGAGCAGCGTCTCGTTGCAGATCGAGCAACGGGAGAGTGGGTCGACGACACGGAGAGGGAGGACTGCCGCCACCTCGCGAATCTGTTCCTCCAAGCGATCCGACCGAATGAGGACCGAGCCGGGAGTGCGTGCCCCAAGCTCTTTGTCCCGGGTGATCAAGATCCGACCCTCGGCGTCGGCGCGCTCGATGAGAGTTCGGTCCGGACCCGGATCCGGGTACGCGGTATCGTACCCCATAAACCGCAGCCATCGGGCCAAACTCCCGAGCATGTGGTCGCACAGCAGCCTCATCGGATGACACCATACTCGAGGAGAATGCCCTCTCCGAGCGGGGTTGTCCGTTCGAGCCGTAGTCGAATCGCGTTGTCCAGCGATGCGGCGCCCTCACCGCCTGCGAGCGTCGGCGACGATTGTCCGCCGAGGACAAGACTGGCGACGAACACCTTGACCTCATCGGCGAGTCGTTGTCGAAGGAACGACCAAATCACTGTGCTCCCACCTTCCACGAGAATGGAACGAATCCCTCGTACGCCGAGCTGGTCCAACAACGGTGACAGATCGATCTCGTCTTTGCCGCATCGGAACACCTCGGCATGTGGGAATGTCCGCTCGCTCGTCTCGGATGTGACGATCAGGGTCGGGGCGGTGCCATCGAGGACATGCGCATCGGCGGGCGTCTTTCCATCCGAGTCGAGGACGATTCGCAACGGATTTCGCCCCTTCGCGTATTCCGACTTGACCGTGAGCTTCGGATCATCCATCACGACGGTCCCGATGCCGACCAGGATTGCATCGACCTCTGAGCGCAGTCGGTGAACACGACGGAGATCCTCCTCGTTACTCAGGCGAACGGCATGCCCGTCGCGCAACGCGATCTTCCCGTCGGCGCTCATTGCTGCGTTGATGATGACTCGAGGGCGCACGTTCGGAGCCAAGGAAGAGGTCAATAACAACTTTGCGGGTGCGGAGGAATTATTCATCCGGATGCGTGTCGGGAAATCCGAGGCGGTCCGATGAAAGCCCACTTAGTCCACGTCGAGGAGATGCGATTCCGAGCGAGGACCGATGACGCTGCAGAGATTCTCTTCGATGCGGGCGACAAGGCCACGCGCCAAGGTCCAAGCCCGATGCAAGCCACCTTGCTCGCAACGATGGCGTGCACCGCCTCGGACGTCGTCGGAGTCCTACGCAAGGAGCGGGTGGCGTTCACGTCGCTCGAAATCGACGCGGACGCGGAACGCGCGACCAAACATCCGAAGGTCTTCACGAAGATCCACATGCACTACCGCGTGCGCGGCTCGGGGATCAAAGAGACCGCGGTGAAGCGGGCGATCGATCTCTCATCGGAGAAGTATTGTTCCGTCGGAATCATGCTGCGTCGGGGCGGTGTCGAGTTTGTCAACACCCATGAAATTCTCCCTATGGAGTAGTGTGTTCTCAACGCGCGGACTCGTGTCGCGCATATTTAAGTAGCCTTCCCGGGATGGTCCGCGCCGCCCATGGAAGGCATCCAGATTTATGAGCTCAAGAGGATGGACCTTCGCGGCGCGACGGTCATCGACGGGTTCCCGAGTGTCGGGCTCGTCAGTTCGATCGTCGCGAACTACCTGATTAACGCGCTCAACCTCACGCAGATCGGAATCATGGATTCCATCTACTTCCCGACCGTCGCGCTGGTCCGCGATGGCCAGCCGATGAATCCCGTGCGGATCTACGCAGGTCCGAAGATGGACGACCGGGACCAGATTGTCGTGTTCATCTCCGAATTCCAACCGCCGCCGAATCTCATCAAGGCGATCGCGGCGACGGTCCTCGACTGGGCCCAAGACGCCCGATGCAACCTGCTCGTCTGCCCGGAAGGCCTCATCGTCGACGCCCGCGAGGACGAGGGCGACCGCGCAGTGGAGGTCTACGGGATCGGGTCGACGGACAAAGCGATGGACATGATCCGAAAGAACGAGATCACGGTCTTCGAAGAAGGCGTCATCACAGGCGTGGCTGGCGTCCTCCTCAATGAGGGCCGCAAACGCGACTTCGATGTTATCACGCTCCTCAGCGAAGCGCATCCGGACTACCCCGATGCCCGAGCCGCCGCGCGGGCGATCGAGGTGATCGACAAGCTTCTCCTTCACACGGAACTCGACGCCCGGCCCCTTTACGAAGAGGCGGAGCGGATCGAGATGCAGCTCAAGAGCATCCACCACCAGACCGAGGTCGCGAAGAAGCCGAGCGAACCGGCGCGACCGAGCATGTACGGCTAAGAGTTCGGATCGACCGCTACCCGCCAGAGAGATCCCTGGGCCGAGGTGCGAATCGAGCAAGGAACGAATTGCGGGATCAGCCACGCCATCGTGGCCAGATGGCCGGACACTTCGCGAACGAGGAACTCGGACCTCTCGCGGGCCTGGGCGAGGTAGACCACGAGTTGATCCGACGCATGGATATCCAAACTCGCGCCGGAGTCGATTTCGGATAGGAGACCCGCGACCGCCTCTTCTCCAACCCGCTCCGAGCTCTTGCCCCGCTCCGCGAGGGAGTTCGCCCCGAGGATCGACGGACCGGC
>DATEGJ010000153.1:0-2193 GCA_035280105.1 Thermoplasmata archaeon | reverse complement strand
TCGCAGTGTCTTTCACCGTCACGATCGCGTGGATCGTGGGGGCATCGAGGTCGGAGGTGCCGGAGAGCACGCGGAGAGGGATCTTCATCTTCGCGACCGTCTTCCTCGCGGTCTGGATCGTGTTCTCGTTCGCCGCGTACTCCATCTTCCGTGCGATCATCGGTTTCTAGGAGCCGACCGCGTGGCTTCAGGGTGAGCTGGCCGGCGTCTCAGTGCAAGAGACCGGAAGCCTCAAGTAGCCGCCTTGATTTCGACGCGATTGCGTGAGAGCGAGACACCAATGCAGGGCAGTGGGTCGCTTCGCCCGATTGTCATTCCTGGCGAAGCCGTCGGTGGCCCCGGGCTGAAACCGGGCCCCGGTACGTACAGCGAGGGCGGGCAGATTTTCGCGGCGCAACTGGGCATTCGGAACGAGCGAGATGGGCTCGTCAGCGTCGTTGCGCTGAATGGCCGATACCTCCCGGAGCGCGGGGATGCAGTCATCGGCGAGGTCGTGGACCAAGGCCCGTCCCACTGGCTCGTGGACATCAATTCTCCCTATCCCGCTCCCCTCCATGCGACGGAGTCCCCCTGGCGGGTCGAGTTCGGGGACACGGCGCGGTACCTGAAAGTCGGCGACGTCATCATGTGCCACGTGCTGAGCGTCGACGAGATCAAGCGGGTCCAATTGACGATGCAGGACCGCGAGGCTCGGAAGCTCAACGGGGGCGTGCTGATCGAGATCTCCCCCACGAAGGTTGCCCGGGTCATCGGGCGGGAAGGGAGCATGGTGTCGCTGATCAAGGACCTCACCCATTGCCGGATCTACGTCGGCCAGAACGGCCGCATCTGGCTCGACGGGGACGATCGCGATACCGCGATCGCGGTCCGCGCGATCCGGCTCATCGAGGAGCGATCGCAAGCCGTCGGGCTGACCGAGGCCGTGCGGGAACTGATCGCGCAAGCGGAACGAGAGACACGAAGACCGGGGCCTTCGTGAGGAACGGGTTTTCCATGGAAGACATCGAGCACATTGAGAAAAAGATGCAACTGATCGATGCGAACGGTCGCCGGCTGGACGGTCGGAAAGCGGACGAACTGCGACCGATCCGAATCGAAGCGGGCGTGTCGCGGCGCGCGGACGGGTCGGCATACATCGAGTGGGGCGGCAACAAGGTCCTCGCGGCGGTGTACGGTCCCCGGGAGGCCCATCCGAGGCACCTCCAGGACCCGGCTCGAGCCTTGGTGCAGTGCCGTTACAACATGGCGCCCTTCAGCGTCTCAGATCGAAAGCGGCCCGGACCGGACCGCCGTTCTGTCGAGATATCGAAGGTCATCTCCGAGGCATTCGCCTCCGTCGTGTTCGTCGAACAGTTCCCGCGCACGTCCGTCGATATTTTCATCGAGGTCCTCCAGGCCGACGCCGGCACCCGATGTGCCGGACTGACGGCGGCGAGCGTCGCGCTCGCCGACGCCGGCGTGCCGATGCGGGACCTGGTCACCTCGTGCGCGTCCGGAAAGATCGAAGGGGTCGTGGCGCTCGACCTGAACAAGGAAGAGGACAATTTCGGAGACGCGGACTGTCCGATGGCGATCGTTCCGCGAACCGGCGATATCGTCCTACTCCAGATGGACGGCCATCTGACCTACGACGAATTTCAGAAAGCGATGGACCTCTCGATTAGCGCAACCCACCGGATCTACGAGATGCAACGCGATGCGCTCCGGCGGAGATACTCCGTCTCCCTCGAGGACATCCTGAAGGAACCTCCGATCGCAAGAGCCTCCGCTCCCGCGGAACCGAGTCCTCCTCCCGAGGACGATTTCGGCCCGGAGGGGATCTGATGAGCGAAGAAATCGTTTCGGAACTGATGCGGGCCCACGTGTACCGGCTCGCCTCCAACGGCCAGCGCGTCGACGGACGAGCGCTGGACGAGACGCGTCCGCTCACCCTCGAACGGAGCTTCGTCAAGACGGCGGAGGGGAGCGCCCGCGTCAAACTCGGCACGACGGACGTGCTCGTCGGGATCAAGATGTCGACCGGGGAACCGTACCCCGATACCCCGAACTCCGGCGTCCTTTCGACGAGCGTCGAGCTGAACCCTTTGGCGAGTCCCACGTTCGAAGCCGGTCCGCCAAGGCCTGATGCGATTGAGCTCGCGCGGGTCGTCGATCGCGGGATCCGCGAGTCGAAGATGGTGAACATGGACAGGC
>DATEGJ010000152.1:0-18370 GCA_035280105.1 Thermoplasmata archaeon | reverse complement strand
TCACGGCGTCCGGCATCGGAATTCCTCCTGTCGAAGGTTGGTGAAGCGGCCCCGCGGATATGGCCCTTTGGACCTTCCGACGGTCCGCAACCTTTATGGCCGAGGCGAGGGCTCGTCCGGCCTCCATGCGACTCGAAGATCGACCGGTCGGCGGGTTCGCCCTCGGCACGATCTCCCGAGGATGCCGCCAATGCACGGACGGCGCGAAAATGGTCCTCTTCGTCACGGGACGCTGCTCCTTCCACTGCTTTTACTGTCCGGTCTCCGACGAGAAGATGTATACGGATGTCACCTTCGCGGACGAGAAGCGGGTCACGCGAGACGAGGACGTCCTCGAGGAGGCTCGGGCGATCCGCGCGACGGGAGCGGGCATCACGGGAGGCGACCCGCTCGACGCCGTGGAACGGACCTGTCGCTACGTTCGTCTCTTGAAGGAAGAGTTCGGTCCGCGGTTCCACATCCACCTCTATACGATGTCCACGGACCCGGAGAAGATCCGCCAACTCGCGGACGCCGGGCTCGACGAAATCCGATTCCACGTGCCCCCCGGCCTCTGGGCCCGCGCCGCGCAGAGCGGCTTCGTGGCCGCGTCACGACTCGCTCGTTCCCTTGGGATGACCGTTGGGCTCGAAGTACCGCTGATCCCGGAGCGCGAGGCGGATCTCGTGAAGCTCGTCGAATGGGCGGAGGCGGAAGGCCTCGCGTTCGTCAACTTGAACGAGATGGAATTTTCTGATGCGAACTTCGCGCGGATGCGGGTTCGCGGATACGAGATGAAGCACGAGCTATCGCACGGGGTGAAGGGCGCGGACCTCGTCGCGCTGCGAATCCTGGAACGCCCCTGGAGGACAACGGTCCACTATTGCACGAGCGGCTACAAAGACGGCTGGCAACTCCGCGCCCGGATCAAGAGGCGCGCCGAACACGTCGCACGTCCATGGGACATTGTGACGGACGATGGCACCCTCGTCAAGGGCATCGTGGAGGGCTCCAACCTCGAGGGTCTGATGGCCGACCTAAGCCGCCGGTACCGGGTCCCCATGGATCTCATGGGCCTCGACGGCGCGAGGAAGCGCCTCGAGATCGCGCCTTGGATCCTCGAGGCGATCGCGCCGCAACTCGACCGGCCTTCGTTCGTCGTCGAGGTGTATCCGACGGCGGATGCGCTGGAAGTGGAGCGGACCCGTCTCGGGTAGCACCGCAAGTTGTGCACACCAAGCGGTCTTCGATCCACCGCCACGGGCCGAGTGATCCATGGCATTGGAAGCACACGAGCCCATCAATCCGACCGGTCAACGCGTCGACGCGCACCTCGGTCGAAGAACCGTTGAGAAACGCGAGGCGGACTCGGGCCACGGGGACAAATAGAGCGAGCACAGAGCAGAGGTTGGCAGTCGCGCTTGGGTCGAACCGCTCGAGTGCCTCCGCAAGGCCGCGATCCCGGTCCGCCATGATCGCCCGAAGGAGATCCTGCGAGCCGTCGGGATCGGCTTCCCGAACCTCGTCCGCGGTCCGGTCGAAATACCCGAAGATGCGGCGGACCTCTTCCTCGAAGAGGGCGAGGCTCTTCGATCGAAACCGGTCGATGTCGTCTTTCATCCGAGACCGCAGCAGGTCGGACGCCAGATGGTACGCGGCTTGGACATCGGGAAGTGGTTCGTAGAGCTCGGCAGGAACTGTCCGAGCGGCGTTGAGCTCTCGGTCGATCGCAGAAGCGGACCCGTCGCGAGTCGACACGGCAAGGCGATGGTAGCTCTCTCGCTTCTCGTCGGCGACCAAACTTACTCGGAAAGAGAAGAGAAGGCGAAGATCGTCTTCAATCGCCTCGATGGACGAATGGATGTCGAAATCAGCCGACAAACCGGCCTCTTGGAGAGCGGAGTTGGGCCACGATCGGTCGGGCAGGTCAATTCGCGCAACGTCCCATCGACCTCGTCGCGCTGCGAACGAAAGAAGCCTCTCGAGGAAGTAGCTCCCGGGAGCAACGTACTCTGCGTCGAAATCTCCCGCACGCGCCGGGTCGAACGCAAGGGCGAACGTCGATGGGACGTCGAGATGCCGTCGCACGCCCTCCGGCGCACGGACCCAGATGAGGTCGCCGGCCTGCGAGACCTCGGCCCCAAGATCCGACAGCGTGTCCATCACGAAGTCTTTCAAGGCTTCCGCCTCACTCAAGCCGCAGCCTCCCCCGCCAGCTCACCGAGGATCGCATCGTTGCGTGCCTTCACGCCATCGGATTCGGCGCGCGCCCGCACCAACGCGTCGCCGAGCCGATGCAAGGCCGCCCGGCGCTCTTCGGCCCGGCGCAAGGTCCAGATTTCCATGAGTAGCTCTTCGAACGTCCGTCGGTCGTCGAGATTGCCGAGGATCAGATCCAGCTCGCCAACCACGAGCTCGAACATGTGAATCTTCCGATCGAGCAGCTCCATCAGGTAGGCCTCGATCGTGTCCTCCGCCCATAGGTTGACGACATGAACTTCCCGATCCTGTCCGAGTCGATGGACGCGGCCGATGCGCTGCTCGATTCGCAGCGGATTCCATGGGAGATCGTAGTTGACGACGGTGCGAGCGAACTGAAGATTCCGGCCCTCGCCGCCGGCATCCGTGCTTAGGAAGATCGCGTCACGATCTCGGAACGACCGGACCGCCGCCTCCTTCGCCTCAGGCCGCAGAGACCCGGAGTAGGCGGCGACCCGGAATCCTTCCGCCTCGAGGAGCGGTTTCAGGTATTCCAACGTACGAACGTATTGGGTGAATAGCAGGACCTTCTCATCGATCGATCGAAGGAACGCGCGGAGACGGTCCGCTTTCACGTTCGTCACGATGGCTCGAGCGTCGACACTGAGTCCCGAAAGTCGGTCCTGCGCCTGGCCGTCGAAGAAGGGACTTCGGGAGAGCCGGTCCAGAGTCTCCGCAACCGCGAAGGTGCTGCTTCCGATTTCCCGCTGCAGCACGATGAGCGTGAGCCGGGCCGTCCACGGGAGCGATCTCGAGGGCGGGTCGTAGGCATCTCGAACGAATTCCGTCACATCGTCATAGAGGCGGCGCTCGGCGGGGCTCAATCGGACCGCGAGGCTGTGGACCCGTCGAGGCGGCAAGGTGAACGCGATGCCACGCCGGTTTCGGATCATGACCCCGCGGAGGCGGTCTCGGAGTTCGGGGACCCGCGCCGGCGCGCGTCGGTCCGCGCTCGCGACGTAGCGAGCGAGGAACCGATCGTACGTGTGCAGCTGTCCCGGCTTGAGGAGCGTGACGAGGCTGAAGAGCTCGTCCATGTCGTTCTGGACCGGCGTCGCCGTCAACAGGAGCATGTACTTCTTCGAAAGGCCGGCGACGAACCGCCAATTCTGGCTCCACCGGTTCTTCAGGCGATGTGCCTCATCGACGATGATGAGGTCCCACGGTCGACCTTGTGCGGCCCGCCGGTGGACGTCCCGCTTCGCGGTGTCCATCGACGCGATGAGGCGCGGCTTGGTTTCCCAATCATGCAGGGAGTGCAGCGCCTCGAAAGGGATCGAGAACTTCGCGTCCATCTCGTCCCGCCACTGAACGGTGAGGGCGGGTGGCGTGAGGATGAGGACCCGCCGAACGAGTCCCCGCATCACCAACTCCTTGAGGATCAATCCCGCCTCGATCGTCTTGCCGAGGCCGACTTCGTCGGCGAGGATCGCGCGTCCCCGCAGGTCCCGCAACACCCGCAACGCCGTGCGCTCTTGGTGTTCGTATCGAGTCACACCCCGGAGGGATGGCAACGAGAGTAGTCGATCGAAGCCGTCAACCAGGGACAGCCGCTGGGCCTCGGCATTCAGGCGCCACGCCCGCAGTCCGTCGCCGGGAGAGCGGAACGCATTGGCGACGAGGTCTTGATCCGATTCGCTAAAGGCGAGGTCGAGAGAGCCGCCTGGCGCATGGGGGCCCTCCCGGGGCGGGGAGGACATGAACGGGGGTCCCTTCACCTGCTATCGCAGGTGGCGGGAAATTACCGGGAACGATAATAATCATTTGCCCGCCGCGTCGAATCAGGGCCCGGGCAGTTCGGACACCGGAGGATGCGACGCGGCCGTCCTTCGGCCCCGCAGCAACGACGGAAGGATGGCGAGGGTGTTCAAGGCGGCCAGCCACAGGTAGGTCGTCTTAAGGCCCTGGGCGAAGAGCAAGCGGTCCGCATCCGTGATGGACGCCGAGTTCGGGGACGAAATCATCTGCGTCACGAGAGCGTACGGCACCGTCAGCGTCGTCAACAAGATAGCGAGGTTCAAACTGACCGTATACCCGACGTTGAAGAACGTGGCGCGGAAACCCGACGCGACCCCTCGCCGCACCGGCGGCACAGAGCCAAGGATGGAACTGATGTTCGGAGACGCGAAGAGTCCGAGGCCCGCCCCGAGGAGCATCATGTACACGACCAGATGACTGTACGGCGTGTACGCCTCCGTGGTCGAGAACAGATACAGCGCCAAGCTGGTCAGAGCGAGTCCCGTCGTCGTGAAGGGCACGTGGCCGTATCTATCGGAGAGTCGCCCGCTCAACGGCCCACACGCCAGCGTCGCGATGTCGAGGGGAATGATCACAAGTCCCGTGGCAAGCGGACTGAGGCCGAGGACGAGCTGGAAGTAGAGACTGAGTAACAGGAGCACGGCCCCGAACGCGATCGCGTTCAGGAGCTGCGCGACGATGCCGCCCGTGAACTCGCGAATCCGGAGAAGGCCGAGATCGAGCAAGGGATGCGGGTTCCGGCGCTCCAGAACGACAAAAGCGACCAAGCTCCCCAGCGAAACAATCAGCAAAGCCCCGACGATTCGAACCTCCGCCACGCCGTATGCGTCGATGGTCAGGGCGAGGAGAAGGCTCAGGATGAATCCGGTGAAGGTCACGAAGCCGCCCCAGTCGATTGGCGCGCCGCGATCGAGCTTGCCGATCTCGCGGAGGCGGAAATGAGCCCATGCCGTCCCGAAGATGCCGATCGGGACGTTGATGTAGAAGAGGGCTCGCCAATCAAGGACCGAGAGAATGATGCCGCTGACCGTCAGACCTGCCATCGAACCCATTCGGAAGGCCACTTGATTGATTCCGAGAGACAGCCCGAGTTCGTTCTCCGGGGTCGCGTCGACAATCATCGCGGCGCTGTTCGTGAACAACATGGCGGCGCCAAGGCCTTGCACGCTCCGGCTGGCGATGACCTGGGCGGGGCTCGTCGCAAGGCTCGTGAGGAGCGAGCCGATCGTGAAGACCGCGAATCCCGCCGTGTACAGCTTGACCCGCCCCACGATGTCCGAAATGCGGCCGATCAGCAGGAGGGCGACCGTGCTGCCGAGCACGTAAGCTTGGGTGATCCAGATCGACTGCTCCGCGTCGGCACGGAGGGCCGCTGCGACTTGCGGAAGGCCGACAATCACGACCCGGGAATCGATCCCCGCCATCAGGACGCCAACGGTCGTCACGGTGAGGACCGTCCACTTGTACTTGATTTGAACCGCCTCCGGGAGGATCGCGAGGGCGTCC
This sequence comes from Thermoplasmata archaeon, assembly GCA_035280105.1. Classification (GTDB taxonomy): domain Archaea; phylum Thermoplasmatota; class Thermoplasmata; order RBG-16-68-12; family RBG-16-68-12; genus RBG-16-68-12. Next base: position 12,868 of record DATEGJ010000152.1, on the reverse strand, counting down.
GCGTTGCGCGCGGTAAGTCGCGGCGATGGTCCTGCGGCCCTTGAAGGTTCGCTGTTCGGCCCGGTGACAAGTGGGATCGAAGAGTTAGGCGACGCTGACGCTTTGGATGGGGTGGTGTCGGGCGATCAGGTCACGCGACACGCGGAGGTTTCGTCCTTCCTTTCCGATCGCCCGGCCCTTCTTCGTCCCTTCGACCGTGACGGTCGCGTGGGTGACGTCGCCTCGCTGCTCGATCGACACGGATTTCACGTCAAAATTCCTGAATACATTTGCGACGAACTTGTCCGGTTGGTCCGAGTACTCGACCACGTGGATGTCCTTGTTCATAAGTCGTTTCAGCTTCGCGACGTTCTCGCCCTTCTTCCCGATCGCCTTGCCGATGTCGCCTTCCTTGACGACGATGATGATCTTGTCCCCCGCATCGACGCAGTCGACGACGGTCGTGCGGGTCAGATCTTGGAAGAGGGCGACGTACTTGATCGTCTGCTCGTCAAAAACGATCTCGACCATGAATATCCTAGACGCTGAGGATGTTCGATTCTCCGGGGCTCACGACTGCGACCGCCGCGACGGAAAACGGTACACCGCACGCGGCCCCAAGGTCCACGTTCGTCCCGGGGAACCGGAAGATGCGCACGTCGCCGAGGTCCTTCGTCGGCTCCTCGGGCGCGTTCGATGCGAGGACGACGAGCTTCGCCGCCTTCGCTTTGGCCGCCTTGCGGACCTCCCGCACACCGAACCGAACGTCCCCGGTGTCGGTAGCGACGCGCAACGCGCGGGACACGTCGATCACGGGACGACCTCTTCGATCGGGGTCTCCTTCGGCGCCTCGGTCGCGGGTGCGGCTGGGGGGACGGGAGCCGACACCGCGGGCTTCGGTTTCGGCACCCCCACAGGCTTCGACAAGCCCGCCGGGGGCTTGTAAATCAGGTTCACGGCTCCGGTGCCGAGCGTGACCGGCTGCCCGACGATGACGTTCTCCGCGACGCCGTCGAGGTAATCGACTTCTCCCGTGATCGCGGCCCGGAGCAGGTGGTGGGCCGTAATCTCAAACGCGGCACGCGCGAGCACGGACGACTTGCGACCCGAAATGCCGTGACGGCCGATCGCCTTCACGTCCCCGTCGTTCGTCATCATGTCCGAGACGAGCATGATGTGCCGGATGTCGACCGTGAGACCCTGCTCTTGCAACGTATTGTAAGCCTCGTTCACGACGGCGTTGCGCGCCGCTTCAATTCCGAGGACTTCGTAGATTTCCTGGATAGAATTCGTGGTCGTTCTTGACGCGTCGACGTATGGCAGCTCGAGGATCTTCGAGAGATTCGAGCCTTCCGTGTAGATGACGTACCCGTCCCCGCGCTTGCGGATAATCGCCCGAGAGACCCCATCGATTCCTTTGATCTTCATCGTGCGGACCTGCTCAACGAGGCGCTGCAGTTTCTTGAATGACGGCTCGCCCGCTTCCACCACGAGGGCGCGGGCCTTGCGCTCCGCGTTCCCAACCTGTCGCTTGACGTCCTGGATCTCGCCGAGTTTCTTCAATTTCTCTTCGAGCTCCGTCCACGTCACGCCTCGCGACTTCATGCGGTGCTCGTCCGGATACGCCAGGACGCGCATGTTCACGAGGTCCGTCTCGATCGATGCGACGTCCTCGAGGGACGTCATCTCGATCTCCGTCGCGATCTTCCGCATCTTCTCGAGGTCGTTGTGGCCGCTCTTCACGTGGAGCTCCATGATCGGCGTCGAGGGCACGCGTCGGGCGTCGACAATCTCGATGAGCCGCGGCAGACCGAGCGTGACGTTCATCTCGGCGACGCCGGCGTAGTGGAATGTCCGCATCGTCATCTGGGTGCCCGGTTCTCCAATCGATTGCGCGGACACGATCCCTGCGGACTCGTTCGCGTCAATCGCGTGGATCTCGAACTTCTCGCAGACCTTCGTGAGGAGCTCGTGCATCCGCTTCTTGCTGAGCTTGAGGCCGTGGAGCTTCTTCGCGAGTTCTCCGACCACAGATCGAGGAAGCCAACGACCGATCTCGCGGAGGCCATCCATGAGTTCTTGTTCGCCCGAGGTCAGCGGCGGGGCCTTGACGGGGATTGTGAGCGGCGTCTCAGGTTCCGCCTCGGCGGCTTTCGCCGTGGACTTCTTCGCCCGTCCCGCCGACTTCGCCTTCTCCTTCTTCGGCGGGGCCTTGACTTCCGGAACGGTCGCGCCCGCTTTCTTCAGGACCTTTTCGGCCTCTTTCTTCGGGATGAACTTCGCAAGCCGCTCGACCTTCGACGAAGCGAGCTTCTCGAGCGTGAACCCTGCGTCGGCCAAGAGCTCGGCCGTCTTCTTCGAAATCCCCCGGTTGCGCAATGCCTGGACCGTTGCCGCGCGTGCCATGCTCACTCCTCCGACGGAGGCTCTTCCTCTTCGACCTCGACCTCTTCCTCCGAGATCTCGACGTACATGTCCTTCTCCGTCAGCCCGTACGACGCCATCTCCTGTTCCCGGAGGCGCTCCTTCCATGACGGTTCCTCGCCGAGGACCTCCTGGAGGATGTCATCGATGTCGACCGCCCGGCCTTGCACGCTCCGGGAGGGGTCAATCCCGTCCTCACCGAACTTGAATTGGATGATCGTGTCCGCCGTGTTCCGGACCGTCCCGTCCTCCTTGACCTTCAGGTCCTCGAGGGCGTTGATGAGCCGCCGCTGCATGTACCCCGACCGCGACGTCCGCACGGCGGTGTCGACGAGACCTTCGCGTCCACCCATCGCGTGGAAAAAATACTCCGTCGGATGGAGGCCGCTCTTGTACGACGACTTCACGAAGCCTTTGGCCTCTGCGCCAAGGTCTCCTTTCTTGAAGTGCGGCAGTGTGCGGTTCCAATAGCCTCGGCTCAATCGCTCGCCGCGGACGGCCTGCTGTCCGATCGACCCGGCCATCTGGGAGAGGTTGAGCATCGAGCCGCGCGCCCCGGATCGCGCCATGATGACGGCGCTATTCTCGATCCCGAGGTGCTTGCCCGCGATCTGCCCGGCCTGGTCGCGCGCCCGGCCGAGGATCTTCATCGCCTCGACCTCGAGCGTCTCCTCGAGGGATCGGCCCGGCATCTGTTCCAATTCGCCCCGCTTGTACGATTCGACGAGGCCTTCGACCTTGTCCATCGACGCCTTGAGCACGTCCGCAATCTGCTTCTTCGCTTCCTCGGGGATGTCTTCGTCGTCGATGCCCGTGGTGAAGCCGCGGATCATGATCGCGCCAATCGCCATCTTCGTCGCCTTGTCGATGAATTCCCGGGCGGCGTCCGGGCCGTAGTCTCGAGCGAGTTTGTCGAGGATCTTCCCCTTGAACGCGCCGACTGCGTTCTCATCGATGGTGCCGGAGGAGATGACGCCGTCCTTGACGACGACGAGAGAGTCTTCCTCCTTGAGCTCCTTCAGGCCGATGTCGCCCTTCGGGGCAATGGACGACTTGAAGGTCATGCTGAGATCCTTCGGGAGGATCGCCGAGAAGAGCGCTTTGCCCGACCAGAATTCCTTGCCGCCCTTCTTGACGTCGGGCGGCGGAAGGTCCCGCAAGTCGATCTTCGAGAGGATGAACGTGACCTCCTCTCGGGAGAACTTGCTGTCCTTGTACGTGAGCAAGAACGAACCCGTGATGTGGTCGTGGATGCCGCCGATGACGGGGCCTCCGAACCGCGGGGAAAGGATGTGCTCTTGGACGCGCATGAGGACGCGCGCCTCCGCCCGAGCCTCTTCGCTCTGCAGGACGTGGAGGTTCATCTCGTCCCCGTCGAAGTCGGCGTTGTACGGAGGGCAGACGGCCAGATTGAAGCGGAACGTCTTGTGCGGCATCACGCGAACCTCGTGGGCCATCATCGACATGCGGTGCAGTGAAGGTTGCCGGTTGAACAGGACGATATCGCCGTCGACGAGCTGGCGCTCGACCGTGTATCCGATCTCGACCGCCTCCGCGACGACCTCCGCGTTCTTCTCCGTCACGCGAATGCGTCGTCCATCCGGCCGAATCACGTAATTCACGCCGGGCATGTATTCGCCGAGGGGTCCAAGTGGAGTCGGTCCTCGCTTGACCCACGTCTTCACGATCTCCGCATTGTACGCTTGCACGTGGACGGGCACCGTGAGTTCGCGGGCCGCCTCGACCGGAACGCCGACTTCGTTGATTGACAGGATCGGATCCGGCGAGATGACCGTCCGGGCGCTGAAATTCACCCGCTTCCCCGAGAGGTTCGAACGGAAGCGGCCTTCCTTGCCTTTCAGGCGTTGGACGAGGGTCTTGAGGGGGCGCCCGGACCGATGGCGGGCCGGAGGAATCCCCGACGTCTGGTTGTCAAAGTACGTGGTGACGTGATACTGTAACAGCTCCCACAGATCTTCGACGATCAGCTGCGGCGCGCCCGCATCGCGGTTCTCCCGGAGCCGTTGGTTGATTCGCAGGACGTCGACGAGCTTGTGCGTGAGGTCGTCCTCGGACCGGTCGCCGCTCTCGAGCGTGATTGACGGCCGCACCGTCACGGGCGGGACGAGAAGCGCAGTCAGGACCATCCATTCCGGCCGGGCGACTTCCGGATTCATCCCGAGGACCCGGAGGTCTTCGTTCGGGATCCGCTCCAGCCGCTCCCGCACTTCTTTCGGCGTGAGCTTGTGCCCGTCCTCGCGGAACGTCGTCGGCTTGTCGAGGGTGATCTTGCCTTGCTCTTCGCCGCAATGCGGGCACCGCTGGCGCTTTTGCGCTTCCCGGGCCGTCTCCTTGGTGACGTAGCCGACCTCGGTCACGTCGCCGCCAAGTTCCTCGACCTGCTCCATCTCCGCCATGTACTCCATGGCTTGCTGCCGGGTGAGCAAGAGGCGGCCGCACTTCCGGCATGTCGCCTGCAAGAGTTTCTTGATGTCCTTCACGTACCCGACGTGGATTACGGGCATCGCGAGATCGATGTGGCCGAAGTGGCCGGGGCAGTCGTCGACCTTGCCGCCGCAGGTCTTGCACCGCAATCCGGGCTCGATGACGCCGAGGTGGGAGTCCATCAGGCCCATGTCGATCGGGAAGCCGTCGTCGTCGTACGTGTCCGCCGTGATAATCTTCGTCGCCGACATCCGCCGAATCTCGTCCGGGCTGAGAAGCGCGAACTTGATCGCCGAAATACGCTTCGTGACCCCTCGCATCGCCATCATCGCATGTCCTCCAGCTGCAGTCGCATGACGACCCCTAAGGACAGGAGTTCGTCGAGCAGAAGCTTGAACGCATACGAGGTCTGGACCGGGTAGATCTTCGACGTATTATCGTCGACGGGGCAGCGCAGGTTCCCTTTGCGATCCTTGATTGCGAAGTGCCCGCAATCCGGGTTCCCGCAGACGTACTGAACCGTCCCGTCGGACTCGTCGAGGAGGCGGTCCTTGATCACCATCGCGGCCCCGTGGCCGATGAGGCAATCGCGCTCCATCTCCCCGAACCGCAAGCCGCCTTGGCGGGAGCGACCTTCCGTCGGCTGGCGCGTAAGGATCTGCACGGGCCCCCGGCTCCGGACGTGGAGCTTGCCGGAGACCATGTGGTGGAGTTTCTGGTAGTAGATGACGCCGACGAAGATTTCCGCGGGGATCATTCGACCCGTGCGGCCGTCGTAGAGGATCTCCTTGCCGTTCGACCGGAAGCCGTTGTCTTCGAGGGCTTTCCGCATCGCCTCTTCCCGTTCGCCGCTGAATGGCGTGCCGTCGATCGCGCGGCCTTCGAGGGATCCGACCTTCCCGCCGATCTGCTCGAGGACGTGGGCGACGGTCATGCGGGACGGAATCGCATGGGGATTGATAATCAGGTCCGGGATGATCCCTTGGCTGGTGAACGGCATATCTTCCTGGGGCGCGATGAGACCGATGACGCCCTTCTGGCCGTGCCGGGACGCAAACTTGTCGCCCAGCTCGGGAACGCGGAGGTCGCGCACCTTCACCTTCGCGAGCTTCGACCCGTTCTCGCTCTCCGTGAGCATGACGGAGTCGACCCATCCGCTCTCTCCGTGGCGCACCGTGACGGACGTTTCGCGCCGCTTCTGCGGCGTCAGGAAGTCCGTCTCCTCCTCGAGGAACCGCGGCGGGCTCGTCTTGCCAATCAGGACTTCGCCGCCTCCGACGAGGACCTCGGGCGAGATGAGTCCGTCGTCGGGCGTGAGGCTCGCATAGGAGAGGTCGGCCCGGGCGCCGCGGACATCGGGTGACGGAATCTCGAAGTGGTCCTCCTGCCCGCCGGGATAGCGGCGCTCTTCCGCGCGGTAGGTTCGCATGAACGAGGAGCGGCCGAGACCTCGATCAATCGATGCCTTGTTCATGACGATCGCGTCTTCCATGTTGTACCCGTGGTACGACATGACCGCGACGACGAAGTTCTGGCCCGCAGGCCGCTCGTTGAACGACACGTACTTCATCGAATCCGTCTGGACGAGCGGTTGCTGCGCATAGTGGAGGAGATGGCTCCGGGTGTCAGGCCGCAGGCGATAGTTGCTCGAGCCGAGGCCGAGCGACTGCTTCGCCATGCCGGCGCCCATCGTGACCCGCGGCGACGAGTTGTGCTCCGGGTACGGGACCACGCCGGACGCGACGCCGAGGATGACCATCGGATCGACCTCGAGGTGCGTGTGCTCCTTCGTGATCGAGGACTTGACTCGGAACGTCTTGTGGCAGTGCTTGCACTCGAGTTCCGCGTCTTCGTCCCGGCTGCCCATGTTGACCCACGTGACGTCGTTGCGGCTCAGCGGGTGCTTGCATTCCTTGCAGCGGCTCGGCACGTCGTACGGGTAGATCGCGATGAACGTGTCCTCCTCCTCTTCCGCGTCGATCCACTCGACGATTCCGTTGCGGACGAGGTCGGAGAATCGAAGGCGGCCCATCTTGAGCTCCTCGATGTGCTTCCGCGAGAGGACGAGGTGCCCGTCCTTCACGACGAGGAGAGGGCGTCGGATGCGACCTTCGTCACAGTTGATGATGATCTCGCCCATGTTCTCGTCGAACCGCACGTTGACCTCGTGGCTGAGGAGGCCCGAGCGGCGTCGCTCGCGAATCTCGGCGACGAGCATTCTCGGGTCGTCATGGAGGCCGACGAGGTCTCCGTTGACATAGACGCGGATGAGCTGCGTCTGCTGCCCTTTGACCTGCTTCGTCCCGAGGTCGGCAAGGAGGAGTTTGACCTCCTCTTCGGGGAATCCTTCGGAGACGTCGATGACGAGGGCGCAGTTCTTCACGAGCCCGCAGTTCTGCCCTTCCGGCGTCTCGTTCGGGCACAGGCGGCCCCATTGGGTGGGGTGAAGGTCGCGCGCTTCAAAGTGCGGCTGCGATCGGGTCAGCGGGGAGGTGACGCGTCGGAGGTGGCTCAAGGCCGACATGTTCGACGTGCGGTCGAGGAGCTGGCTCACGCCCGCACGGCCGCCGACCCAGTTCCCCGTCGCGAGCGCGTGGAGGAGCCGCTGGGTTAGGAGGTCCGGCCGAATTGCGGAAGAGATCTTGAGTTCCCGTCGGCGGGCGTACGACCGCTCGAGCTGGTACTTCAGATCCTTCACAAGGTTCGCGAAGGCGACTCGGAAGAGGTCTTCCATGAGATCGCCCGCGAGCTTGAGGCGCTTGTTCGCGTAGTGGTCTTTGTCGTCCTCCCGACGAGCTCCGAGGGAGAGTTCCAGAACGGTACGCGCGACGCGGCCGAGGAAGATCGCCTTCTTGATCCGGTCCTCGCGGGCGTCGCCGAGGTGCGGGAGCAGGCTTCGGTCCAGGATCGATTCGACCTTCTTGATTCGGTATTCCTTCGCCTGGCCCGTGGCGAATTTCTTTTCGAGGTAGTTGATCGCGTCGTCCCGCGTGAAAATCCCGTTCGGCGGGTACGACTTCTTGTTCTGGCATTCCTCGATGTTCGCGTAGACGATGTTTGCCATCTCCGGCGCGGAGACAATCGCGTTGTAGATCTCCTCGTCCTTCTCCATCCCGAGGGCTTTCATGAGGATGATGAGGGGAATCTGGCCGGACGCTGTCGGGACGCTGACGATCAACTGACCGTCCTTCTTCTTCTCCATCAGCGTGAGGGCCCGGTAGCCTTCTTTCTGCGAGAACACCTTGGCGACCTCGACCTTCCGGCCGTACCTTTCGTTGAATTCGACGAGGACTCGGTTCGGGGCGAGGTCCTCGAGGGAAATCAGAGCGCGTTCCGTCCCGCCAATGATGAAGTACCCGCCAGGATCGAAGGGATCTTCGCCCAGCTCGATGAGCTTCCGACGGTACTCGTCGAGCGTGAGTTCCCCCTCCGTCTCCATGTTTTCCTTGTAGAGGAGGCACCGCTTCGACTTCACCATGATCGGGAAGTTCCCGATGTGGACGCGCTCCGGCTCCCGCTCGATTCCGTTTTCGACGACGGTGAAATCGAGGTAGATCGGGGCCGTGTAGTTCAGGTTCCGCAACCGCGCCTCCATCGGCGTGAGCGGGTGGGTCGCCCCGTTCGCTTCCTTCACGACCGGGAGGCCGAGGGTGATCGTCGGCTTCGCCTCGATGTCGATGCGGCCGCGATCGTCTCGCCGACGTCCGATGCGGATCTCGATCACGTCGCCTTCCGTGCGGTCTTCGTCGAGCTTGATGATGCCACGCCGCTCGTCTTCCGGAGCGGACCGCAGGTTGTCGACGATCCGCTGCATCCGAGAGCTCGGATTGTCGATCGTCGGAAGGAAGTCGTTGAACGACGCGATGTGATGGTTCACAATGGAGCGTTCTCGAAAGAACGCGTCGATGAGATCCCGCATGCTTTACCTCCCAATCACCAAACGATATGCTTCCGACACGCCCGCCGTGCCGCTCACCCGCGTGACGCGGATGATTCGGCCCTCGTCGATCGGCCCTTCGATCTTCTCGAGGAGCTGGATCACCGGGTCACTCTTGCGAATCTTCGGGAGCTGGTCCTTCGTGATCCGCAACGCTTTCAGAACGCGCTCTGCTTCCTCTTCGGCGACGAGCCGATGCTCTGGTACGAGCTGATGCTCCATCACGTTAAACCGCAAGGGGGGGCCTCCCTGGGCGACCGACCGTGTTCCACCTGGCATGTCACGCGCGTCAGCCGTACGGGCCCGCGGGGACTTTCGGGGACCCCGCGCGGTCCGCAGGGCCCGTTCGAACCCCGGACCACCCGGTCTCTTTCCGTCTTCCTGACGAAAGACGGTTAAAAGCCGGATGCTCTTTCTAGGGACGGTTCGATCGCCATCCTACCTAGCTGAGCTACGGGCCCTCCGGCTGGCGGCGGCGACATGCGACCAACTGCCTAAACGGGGCATTGCCTTAAAGTTTACGGTGGTCCCTGGATTTCGACGCCGCCGACCGAGGAAACCGTCAATAAATATCTTCGTTTCGAAATAGATATCGTCTCGAGCGCAATGCTTTATAGCGCAAATCCTTCCACGCTTCGTGATTCGCGCGGAGACCCGCTGCACGTCATGCGGGAACGTCATCTCGGGAAAGGGGACCACCATTTTTCCTTGTCCGAGTTGCGGGAAGGTCCAAATCGGACGGTGCCGCCGGTGTCGCGACCAGTCCGTGGCGTATCACTGCCCGTCCTGTGGATTCGTCGGGCCGTGAGGTGGAGCATGGGATCCGTCGCCGTCACCTTTCGCGTCATGCCCGAAGACGCCGACACGGACCTTGGGAACGTCGAGGCCTCGATTCGACGGACCCTGGGCAAGACCTTGCGCGACATCCGAGAAGAGCCCGTGGCTTTCGGACTGAGGGCGATCGTCGCGATTGCCGTCGTCGATGACTCGGCCGGAGGTTCCGATCCTCTGGAGCAACGGCTTGCCGCGATCCCCGGCGTCGGAAGCGTCGAGACCGTCGACGTGACCCTGGTCTAGCTCAGTAGGCCATTTCCCCACTGAGAAACGCTCGTGTCTCAGGCCGCGAAGGACGTCCGAAGAACATCTCCGTTGGGGCGATCTCGACAAATCGACCATCGAGGAGCAACGCCACGCGGTCCGCGAGCCGCTTCGCTTGGAACAGGTTGTGCGTCACGATGACAACCGTACAACGCGTTTCCCGACGGAACCGAATGATCGCCTCCTCGAGGATCCGCACGTTGACCGGATCGAGGTTTGCGGTGAACTCGTCGAGCAAGAGGATCTCGGGTTTCACAACGGCGGCCCGGGCGAACGCGACTCGCTGTTGTTCTCCGCCGCTCAAATCCCCCGCGCTCTGCTTCGCCGCATCGAGCAACCCCACGAAGTCGAGCGCCACGAACACCCGGCCCCGGATGTCCTCCGCGGGCACCGCCCGAAGCCACAGGCCATATGCCACGTTGTCGAAGACTGTTGCGCGGAAGACGGTCGGATTCTGCATCACCATCGCCATGCGCCTACGTTGGGTCAACGCCTCCGGAGACCCGACGGAGCAAGGTGCACCGTCGAACCGGATGGCGCCTCGGTCCGGCGCGTCGAGGAGATCCAGGAGGCGAAGGGCAGTGGTCTTCCCGCACCCGCTGGGACCGAGGATGGCGAAGATCTCGCCGGCGGCAACGTCCGCATCGAGGCCGCGCAGGACCGGTTTCCCACCATAGGCTTTCTCGATGCCCGCAAGCGAAATCGGGGACGCGCTCACACAATCCCTCGGGCCTGAAGTCGCTGGAGGAAGGCGAAGACCGCGAACGCGATAATGAACAGGATGAGGCCGAAGATCGTCGCTTCGACGTAGTGGGCTTGCGACGTCTCGAGGACGATGGCCGTCGTGAGGACCCGAGTCTGCCCGCGGATGTTCCCGCCGACGATGAGGACGGTACCGACCTCCGAAATCGCCCGACCGAAACCGACCATGACCGCGGTGAAGACCCCGATCCGCGCGTCATGGAGGGCCGTCGCCCGCCATTGTCGTTCGTTGGCCCCGAGGGCCCGCGCGGTGTCGTGCAACCGCTTCTCAACCGTCATCATCGCGGAAATCGTGATGCCCATCACGATCGGTATGACGATTACCGACTGGGCAAGAATCATGCCGACCGGTGTGAAGAGAAACCCGAGGAATCCGAAAGGTCCTCCCCGCGACAGGAGTAGGAAGACCAATAGGCCCGCGAGAACGGGAGGGAACCCGTAGAACGTGAACGCAACGGTCCGGACGAAGGTGCGGCCCCGGAATTTTCGCAGCGCGACGAAGACCCCGAGCGGGACCCCGATGACCGAGCCGATGAGGGTCGACGTTCCGGAGACGAGCAGCGACAATCCAATGATCTGGAGGATCTCGGATACGTCGGTCATGCGGGACACCGATCCTCGCCGTCCGGATGGAAGGGCTGCTGGCCACCGACCGTGAACGCAGCGATTAGGGCTTGGCCTCGCGGCGAGGTAAGCCACTTCGCAAAGGCCATCGCACCGAGCGCGAACACATTCGGGTGAAGCGAGGCGTTGACCGGGATGACGCTGTACGAATTGCGAAGGGCAGGATCGTGCGATACGTCAATCGTAAGATCGAGGACCGCGCGGTGGACGAGGAACGTTCCGTCATCCGTCAAAGTATAGCCGCTGAGCTGGGACGCGATGTCCAACGTAGCGGCCATTCCTTGACCTGTCTCGCGATACCAGGTATCGTTCGCGATGGAGGGCGTGTAGCCCGCCCAGGACCAGATCGTTTTCTCCATGATATTCGTGCCCGAGTTGTCGCCGCGGGAGATGAACAGGGAACGCGCCGACGCGATCTGCGAGAACGCGACCGTGGCATTCGTGAACCCGTCGATGCGGGCCGGGTCGGAAGGCGGCCCCACCACGATGAACTCGTTGAACATGACAGGGCTGCGGCACGCACCTTGGCCCTCAGCCATGAAGCCAAGTTCCGCGCGCGGTGCATGGACCAGGACGACGTCGGCATCCCCCCGCCGTCCGAGGTCGAGTGCCTGTCCCGTCCCAACGGCGGTGTACCGGACCCCGATTCCGGTGTCCGCCTGGAAGTACGGGATGAGGTAGTCGAGGAGGCCGGAGTCGCGAGCGCTGGTCGTCGTGGCGAGCACGATGTACGACCGGGGTTGAAGCTCGATCGAAACGGAGACGGCAGCGAGGACCAACAGGCCCGCAATCAGGAAGGCGAACCGCCACAGAGTGATGAACGACGGCCACGGGAGCGCCGATGGCGGTCCGCGATCCAAGTACGTCTCCCCCGGCCGTGGAACCGGGGAGGAGACTTAAACCCACGGCGCGACCTCGGTGGCGGTCACGTGCCTCGGCGCAGAATCAGCACGGGGCACTTGGCCAGCTTGACGATCCGGTCCTCGACGGGGCTCAACGCATACTTGCGCAGACCCCCGGGAGACGTCGCGCGAATCATCAAGAGTGATCCTTCCGCGCTCTCTCGCAGGGCTTCGGACTCCCATTGGGTCGAGTAGATGACCTTCTGCTCGACGGGCACGCCACGCTCGCGGGCCCGGGCCTCAAGCCGTGCGCTCTCCTGCTTTAGCCGCTCCGCCTCCGTAGGATCCGACGCGAGGCACACCACCTCGACGACTGCGTGATCGTCCTCCGCAAGGATAATCGAAAGGTCGTCAATTCCCTCCAGGCCCCAAATCGGACTCGTCAAAACGACGACCCGCCGCAACGGCCGCCGAAGACCTTGCGTCTTGAACACGATCACGTCGCACGGCGCGTTCTCGATGAGATAGTCGATGTTGCTCCCGAGGACCCGACGATCTCCTTCGATCCGGGCGCCGCGCCACGCCATCACCAGGAGGTTGACCGCCTCCTCCCGGATGGTGTCGAGGATGATCTCGTAGACCTTGTGTCCGATCTTGACGACCGGCCGGGTGTCGACCCCAAGGCGCGTTCCGATCTGCGCGAGCTCCTGCAGCCGCCGGATGCGTTCGTCGACGTAGCGGACGCGGATCGCCTTCG
>DATEGJ010000151.1:0-3585 GCA_035280105.1 Thermoplasmata archaeon | reverse complement strand
CGAATTTCCGCGGCGTCCGCGGACGCAGGCGGTGCGATTTCGGCCGTGACGGCAAACCCCCCGGACACGAGGATTTTCTCCAGGCGGCTTCCGGTGTGCAGGGCGCGAACCGCCGTGTCCACGGCCACGAGGCCTTGCAGGTCACTCGATGCTATCTAGACTTCGGTCCTCTGGGTCTAATGCCTACCAACCGTACCGTTCGCACAATTCGAGGGCGCGGATCATCCGGTAGAACTCCCGTGCGTGGGCGATGAGCCGCGGCTTCCGCAGCGCCGCGCGCATCGCGATTCGCGCATCGATTGCCCGCCAGTCAAGGCCGTTCAATTCGTCGCCGAGCGAGTTCATGAAGGAATCCTTCCACCGTCGGATTCGCTCGATCATCCAGGGGAGGACGGGGTCGAGGAACGGTGACGAACGCATCACGCCGTCGTAGGCGTTCATCGCGGCCGGATTTTCTTGTTCGAGGGCGACCGCCGCGAGTTCGCCCGCGATGCGCCCGCTGAAGATCCCCGGATGGATCCCGGCACCGTTCATCGGATTCGTGATGCCCGCCGCATCGCCGACGATTGCGAGTCCGGGGGCCGCGAGCGACGTCAGATCGTATCGATACGGAATCGAGCCCGCGATCGTTTGGGTTCGCCGCTCCACGTCGATCCCGAATTGCCGACAGAACGCAATCGTCGCCGCGTGGGCGTCGATGTGACCTCCCGCGCCGACGTTGACCGATTCGCCCTTCGGGAAGACCCAGGCATACCCGCCGTCGTAGGCTTGGCTGACGTACAGGAGGAAATACTCCGGGTCCAAGGTCGGGACGTCCTCGCGCCGAAAGCGGTATTCGTAGGCGACGACCTTCTCGAGGGTCCGCACGAGGCCCGCCTGCCGAGCGACGAAGCTCGCCGGACCGTCCGCCCCGATCACCACGCGGGCATCGAACGAATCGCCGTTCGCGTCGACCCGCCATCCGCCATCGTTGCGGTGGACGCCACTCACTCGCGTCGCCGTCCGAAGGTTCGCGCCGTCGTCGACCGCACCCTGAACGATCCAGCGATCGAACGCGCTACGGTCGAGCGCGTACCCCGCGAGGCGCGTGATATAGAACCAGCTCCCGTTGGGCAGGATGCACTTCGCTCCCGCCACCCGTTGCTCGATCCATTCGTCCTTTGCTCGGAGGCCGTTGGACAAGAGGCCGAACTCGCTGACGCCCTCCGCGCACTGAACGGGTTCTCCAACGACCTTCTTCTTCTCGAGGATCGTCGTTTCGAATCCTGCGGCCGCGAGTTGGCGCGCCGCCATGCCACCGGCAGGTCCCGCCCCGACGACGATCGCGTCGATCACGCGGTGCTCAGGAGACCGTCCTCTCTACTTCTGCCTTCCGTCGCCGCATCGAGCGGGAGGCGGTTCGCGAGATCCCGGCCATGAGGCGTCGGCCGATACACGTACGGCGGAACGCCGCGATGGAGCGCGGGACCGCGTTGCTTCGTGACGAGTTGCACGGCGGTCAGGACGCGAAGGCTGCTCGCTGTGGTGTACTCCGAGAGTCCGAGTTCCTCTGCAATCTCGTTCGCGCTCGCATCGGGACGGTCGCGTAGGAAACGTAGGATCGAAATCTTGTGGGCGTCGAGCGCCTCGGAGGTCTGCCTCTCCGGCCGCGGTTCCAGCTCCATCCGTTCGTAGACGCGTTTGCCTTGCTCCGACGGCGTCACGACGACGTTCAGGAGGGAGGTCTTCTCGATTTCCAGCAAGTGCTTTGCGACGGCGGCGGGGGCGATGCCCATTTGCACCGCGAGGTCCGCGATTTTCGAGTCGCGGTTGCGGTAGACTTTGTTCTCCACGACAATCGATAGAACCTCGCGCTGGCGTTCCGTCAGGAGACGAGACCAGTCGTTCGAATGCATCCCGCCGCCTTGAAGGCGGCAACCGGTCTTAAGCGTTTTTGTCAGGACGAAACAGAGGGGTCTTTGTCTGACAGCATTCGCGTACGAATTTGAGGATTCGGAACCTTTCGTGGACCTGCGCGCGTTCGATGAAAGGCTATAGTCGGGGTGCCATTGCCCGCCTCGCGGTGGGGTCTCGTGCCGGCTCAGCTCATCGATGGGAAGAAGATTGCCGATGATGTGCGTTCGAAGTTGAAGCCTCGACTGGCGAGGCTCAGCGATTCGGGCGTCGTCCCCGGGCTCGCGGCAGTCTTGGTCGGCGACAATCCCGCGTCCAGGCTGTACGTCAAGATGAAAGCCAAGGCGTCCGAAGAGATGGGCATGGCCCATTGGACCATCGAGTTGCGCGCCGATGTTTCCGAATCCCGATTGCTCCAAGAGGTCGAGCGGCTCAACGTCGATCCCAAGGTCCACGGCATCCTTGTGCAACAGCCGCTTCCCCCGCAGATCGGCGTCGAGAAGGCCATAGCATCGGTCCGACCGAGCAAGGACGTCGACTGCTTCCATCCCGAGAATGTGGGCCTCGTGCTGATCGGTCGACCGCGATTCGCTCCCGCGACTCCGGCCGGCGTCGTCGAGCTCCTCCTGCGGAGCGGTCATGATCCGGATGGCAAGGACGTCGTCATTCTCGGGCGGAGCAACATTGTCGGGAAGCCGCTTGCCGCCCTCCTCGTGCAAAAGGCCCGTGGGGCGAACGCAACCGTGACGGTAGCGCACAGCGCGACGCGCGACTTGGCGGCCCACACGCGACGCGCGGACATCCTCGTGGCGGCGATAGGATCCCCGCAGTTCGTGAAGGCCGACATGGTGCGGGACGGCGCGGTCGTCATCGATGTCGGGATCAATCGCATCGCGGATCCGACGTCCAAGAGCGGCTCACGGACCGTGGGCGATGTCGACTTCGACACCGTGCGAATGAAGGCGAGCGCCATCTCTCCCGTGCCCGGCGGCGTCGGTCCCATGACGATTGCGATGCTCCTTTCGAACACTGTCCGCGCGGCCGAGATGGCAGCGCACGCGTGAGACGAAAGCTCTTATCGCGTCCACCGATTCCTCCGGGGCCGCATGAGGGTTCTCGTGGTCGGGGGAGGCGGGCGCGAGCACGCGATTGTCGAGGCCCTCCGCCGCAGTCACGCCGACATCTTCGCGGCGATGCCGCACCAGAACCCGGGAATCCGACGCGCCGCGAAAGAGGTGCTGCTCCTCGACGTCACGGACACCGAGCGGATCGTCGCATGGGCGAAGGAGCGACAGGTCGAACTCGCCGTGATCGGCCCGGAGGCTCCCCTCGAGAAAGGGATCGCGGACTCCCTCGAGTCCGTGGGCATCCCCACGGTCGGGCCGTCCCAAAAGGCCGCGACCCTCGAGACGAACAAGGAGTTCACCCGCGACCTCATGCGAGACCATCGGATCCCCGGGCTGCCGAAATACTGGGCGTTCGACCGTGGGACCGAGTTCGAGCAATTCCTCGGCGACGTCGACTTTGAGTTCGTCATCAAGCCGATCGGCCTCACGGGCGGCAAGGGCGTGCGAGTTTGGGGCGATCACTTCACGACGAAGGCCGAGGCCCTTGCCTACGGCCGCGAGATTCTCGAGAAGAAGATCGGTGGTGCGGCTCGTTTCTTGGTCGAGGAAAAGTTGGTCGGCGAGG
>DATEGJ010000150.1:0-3153 GCA_035280105.1 Thermoplasmata archaeon | reverse complement strand
CGTGGAAACGCTCCTCCTCCAAGGGGACGTGCACGGGGCGATGGGGAAACGAGAACAAGCCATCGCCGACTGCGATGCGGCGATCCGAATCGCCAGGGAGGGTCGTGATGTCGTCTATCGTCGGAAGGGCCATCTCCTCCTTTCTTTAGGCCGCGAAAAGGAAGCGCTCGAAGCGTTCGACGCGGCGCTAGGACTGAATCCGACGGACGCAGACACGTGGTGCGACGCGGCGCTCGCGTGGCGGGCCGAAGGACAACCATCCCGCGCGGAGCGGATGTTGGACGAAGCGTTGCGGCTCGACCCGGGTCACCGTCGTGCGCTGCACCTTCGAGCTGACCAATCGATGTTCGGCCCGATGTGATTCGAGCACCTATTGGGCCCCGCCGCCAAGGGTTATCTCCCTCCCTCGCTTCCTCGCCATCCGATGGCGTTGAAGATTCGGCGCCGCGCGCGGCTTCGGCGAAAAGAGGCCGCCGACTGGGCCGCCCACCTTTCGACGGATTTCGGGATGGCGGTCCCCGTCGACGACGTCCCGATCGATGAAGCGGAGGCCGGACCCCATCGGCTCCTACTGCGCGGCAACGACGCCTTCGCGTTGCTCGTCGGAGACCGGATCGCACCCACGATCAAAGGCCTCCTGGAATTCCCCGCGACGAAACGCGCAGTGACGGTCGACATGGGCGCGGTGCGGTTCATCTACAACGGGGCCGACGTGATGGCGCCCGGGATCGTGGACGCGGATCCGACGAGTCGGACCGGCGACATCGTTTGGGTGCGCGACGAGAAGAACGGTCGGCCGCTGGCGGTCGGCGAGGCGCTCATGGACGGACCGACGATGGTGCGGGAGGAGAAAGGCAAGGCGATCAAGACCCTCCATCACGTGGGCGACGAGATCTTCCATCTCGGCGAAGAGGAGACGTGAGATGGGCCGCGTCCGTGCGGTCCTCTTCGACATCGACGGGACGTTGCTCGACACGCGCGACGCATGGGTCGCGGCGTTCGATAGCGGTCTCGCGGCGATCGGCGTCCGGTCGATTGCAGGGTCCGCCGCGGCTCAATGGATCGGGACTCCGATTGAGGTGATCTACGCGCAGCGATGCGGCTTGGCCGGCGACGCGCTCGATCGGGCGATGCAAGCGTTCCAACGGATTGAAGCGGAGTCGGTCGAGCGCGGGATGCACGCGTTCCCGCGGATTTCGGAAGCCCTTGAAGCGCTCCGAGGGTGGCGTCTTGCGGTCGTAACGAACAAGCGACGCGCAACGGCGGTCGAGGCGTTACGCGTCACGGACTTGCTCCCGCGCTTCACGGTCGTAGTCGGAGGGGACACGGTGCCGAGGAAGAAGCCGGCGCCGGATTCGGTCCTTCACGCGGCGAGGTCCCTCGGCATCGAGCCGAGCGAGTGCGTCGTGGTCGGCGACACGGAGGTCGATGTGCAGGCGGGGAAGGCCGCCGGCACCCGGACGATCGGCGTCACATGGGGCTATGGCACTCGCGCGCGCCTCGAGGACGCCGGCGCGAATTACCTCGTCGAGACGCCCGACGCGCTCCCGCGGTTGGTCCGGGCGCTCACGCCCAGTACGGCTGCTTGAGGAACTTGTATACGGACATGACGGCGGTCACCGCCTCGCCGCATCCCGTGACGATCCGTTTGTCTTTGCCGGGATACGAGACGATATCGCCGCACGCGTAGATGCCGTGCACCGACGTGGACATGTCGGCCTTGACCTTGATGAGGCGTTCTCCTTCCAACTCGATCCCCCATGTCGGGAGCGGGGTCAGCTTCGGTTCGAACCCGATGTTCACGATGACGGCGTCGACGTCGAACACACTCTTTTTCAGCGTGCGGTTGTCGTACACGACCGCGCGCCGGACGCGTTGATCACCCTCGAGGCTCGTGACCTCGCTGTTGAAGAGGACTTCGATCGGACTCTTCATCACCGCCTCGACGTTCTTCTCCATCGCGCGGAATTCGCCTCGACGATGCACGAGGACAACCTGCTTCGCGCCCGCGACGATTTCCAGGGCGATCTCGAGGGCGCTGTCGCCCCCTCCGACCACGACGACCCGTTTGCCTTTGAACTCGTGGCGATCGACCACGCGGTAGTCGACGCCCTTCCCCTCGAACTCCGCCTCGCCGGGAACGTCGAGACGCTTCGGCTCGAAGAGGCCCATCCCCATCGCCAGGATGATCGCGCGTGTCTCGTACTCGTTCCCTTGCCGCGTCCGGACCTTGAAACCGGTCGGGAGCCGGCGGATCTCGACGACCTCCTCGGCGCGCGACTCCGCGCCGCTCTCGCGCGAATGGAGGGAGAACAACTGCCCGAGATCGCCTCCCTCGATTGCGATATAGCTCGGGTAATCGTACACGGACTTCGTGGGATACAGCCATTCGAGCTGCCCACCGATCGCTTGCGCCTCCAGGATCAGCGTCGCCAGCTTCCGGGTGCGGGCGTACACGCCAGCCGTGAGGCCAGCAGGTCCGCCGCCGACGATGATGAGGTCGTAGGCCATGGGCGGGAGCGACAGAGTCGCTTCCTTTTTAAACGTTATGACCCCAACCTTCGCCGTGAGACGTTCCAACACGGCTATTTTATGATTAACTCGATAATTCTACGGGTTCGATCGATTGTCCGGACGCTTCCCGCGATACCTTTAAATTCGCGACCGCGGCTATGGGGGTTTCGCAGAAGGGATGTGGGATGGCCTTCATCAAAAAGCCATTTAGGCGACTAGCCGAGGGCGGGGCCGCCGCCGAGGCGGACACGTATATCGACTTGGGCGAACTGAACTTCGAGAGCGAGGGCGGTGCACTGGGGGAACCCGCGGAACACCTGGTCAAGGTCGCGGAAGTCTACCGGTACGAAGACATCGCGGACATGACGACCCACGTGTACAATGGGAATATTCTCCTGATTGACTACACGAGCCTCGCGAGCGACGAGCTGGCGCTCAAGAGGATTACGGCGGAGCTCAAGAGCGCGGTGCGGGACTGTGGCGGGGATGTCGCTGTCGTGGGGAAGAACATCCTGATGGCGACGCCGGCCGGCATCAAGATCGACCGCGCGAAGATCAAGGGCGCGTTCTGATCCTCAGCGTCCGAAACGTCGTCGCGACGGTTTCGGTAGTTCGTACGGCCTCGCGGCAAAACCTTTG
>DATEGJ010000149.1:0-2173 GCA_035280105.1 Thermoplasmata archaeon | reverse complement strand
CTTCAGGTAGAACTCGAAGTTCTCTGGGTTCAGGCCTTTCTGTTTCATCTTCGCTACGAGGACGTCGTAGCGGTGTTCCCGCTGCCCTCCGGACGCCATCTCGTCGCCTTTGAACTCGAGATCGAACGAGTATGTGTACTCCGGATCACCGGCGTCGTCCATCACGTAGAACGGCTTGATCGCACTCGGATACCCTATGAGGAAGTAGAACGCGTGGCCTTCCTTAGCCATTGCGTCTCCCAAGAGTTTCTCGCCTTCTGTGTCGATGTCGTCGCCGTCCCGAACCCGCTTGCCGCGACCGCGGAGGATCTCCAATGCTTCTCCGTATGGCAAGCGATGAAACGGCAATTTCGGCGCCTCGGGGGAAACCTTCAGCAACTCGAGGTCGGCCTTCGCCTTCGTCCGGACTGATTCGATCGCATGGTCGAGCACGCCCTCGAGGAACGGGAAGAAGTCCTCCTGTCGTTCGATCCACGCGACCTCGCCGTCGAAGGACGTGAATTCCGTCACATGCCGCACCGTGTCGGAGGGCTCCGCGCGGAAGGCGGGAGCGATCTCGTAGACCCGATCGAGGCCGGTTGCCATGAGCATCTGTTTGTACAGCTGCGGGCTCTGGCTGAGGTAGGCGCGCCGACCGAAGTAGTCCGTCTGGAACAACGTCGCGCCGCCCTCGGCCCCGGCTCCCGCGAGTTTCGGCGTGTGCACCTCGACGAAGCGTTGTCCGCCCAGGTAGGAACGAAATGCGTCCGCGACCACCGCCCGGATGTGGAAGATCGCGCGGCGCTCCGGCTTCCTCAGGTCGAGTGTCCGATTGTCGAATCGGGTATCCGCCTCCGCATGGACTTTGTCGGCGACGGGAAGCGGCAGCGGGGCCGCGGCCGGACTGAGGACC
Source organism: Thermoplasmata archaeon (assembly GCA_035280105.1). Lineage (GTDB taxonomy): Archaea > Thermoplasmatota > Thermoplasmata > RBG-16-68-12 > RBG-16-68-12 > RBG-16-68-12. Next base: position 1,281 of record DATEGJ010000149.1, on the reverse strand, counting down.
TCAACGGACGTCGCGAGAAGTTCCCACCCGTTCCGGACCTGTGGATTCGGATGGACGGTCCCGCGCACCGCGACCGCACTCTCTCGGACGAGTTTCGATGCGCGCTCGAACTGGCCCGGGTCCGCCTTTTTCTTCACCGTCACCTGAAACGTCCCGCCTCGCTGGCGGACAATCAGGAACGCGATGCCGCCGAGATTTCGGACGTCTTCAACCCAGCCGCCGAGAGTCGCCTCCGTCCCGTGGTCCTCCGGGCCGATCGCCTCGAACGACCGGAAGAACGAGGCCACGAGGCGCGAGATGGGAGGCCGATATTAAAAGAATCGGTGGTCAATGGGAGAGGGCGATTTTCTCCTTTACTTCCGCCTTGATGTCGGCCTTGACGGGGGACATTTGGGCGACCGGCGTCGCGAATCGGATTCCGGGCTCCGCCATGAGCTTCTCCAGCACCCGCTTCACGAGCCGCGATCGGTACGCGGCCTTCGCGAAGACGGGACAGAAGTAGACGAGGGTGAGGTCGACGGACGCCGCCTGCAATCCCCAACCGACTTTCGGCTCCTCCGTCATGTAGTCCGCGAGATCGGCGAATTCGTACTTCGACCGCAAGTGCGCGCGGTTTTCGCGCATCATCGGGGCGACGACCTCTTCGGCCGCTTCGAGGATGAGTTTCTCCGCGAGCTTGTGATGGCTGTCGTACGTCAGGCTCACCGTGAGCTGGTCCCAGACGAACGGGGTGTCTTTCGTGTAGTTAAACACGTTTCCTTTCATGATCTGGCTGTTCGGGATCGTCACATAGCGACCCGTGAAGCTGTCCCCGTAGAGGACGCCGCCGAACTCGCGGAGGGTCGTGTTCATCGGCGTGATCTCGACGACGTAGCCGCGGGTATTGTTCATCTCGATCCGATCGCCGAGTTTGTAGAGGCCCATCGAGATCAGGACGACCCATCCGACGACGTTCAACAGTGGTTCTTGCATGACGTAGATCAAGGCCGCGGACACGAACGCGGTGCCGAGGAATCCGAATGCGCCGCCGGCGCTGCCGCCGATGAGGACGTACACGACGAGGGCGAGCGCGGTCCCCCAGACGACGTACGAGACGATCTGGAAATGCGCGAAGATATCCGCCTCATACCGCACGTGCGTTCGCAGTGCTGCGCGGAACACGGGCCGCAGGACCTCAAGCAATGCCTTCGTCGCGACGAGGAGCGGGATGATGTAAACGAACGGCCCCAAACTCGAGAGATTCACATGAGGCGACGGGATGCCCGGGATCTCAATCGCCCC
>DATEGJ010000148.1:0-4612 GCA_035280105.1 Thermoplasmata archaeon | reverse complement strand
GAAGTCGAAGATCCCGAAGAGCGCGGCGAGCTGGCGCTCGTTGCAACGGCAATGCAAGTCCATTTCGCGAACCGGGTCGCGCGAGAGCGGGCGCTCGTCGAGTTCATGGCGATTCGTTTTCGATGGCCTGCCTCGCGCACGCGACGGCGGCTCCAGAGCCTCGTGGACCTCGGCGTGCTCCGGTGCTCGCGGGATCTCGCGGACAATTGGACGAAGGTCTTCGAGGTCCTCGATCGGCCGCACGTCCCCGCGACTCTTGCTCTCGAGCTTGGCGCGTGATCGTCAACCCGGTCGCGTCGTCGCCTTCGTGACCCGCTCGAGGAATTTGGCCCCTCGAAGCGGGTTGTACGAAAGCATGAGGAAGTCGGAGGCAACGAGGACGAAGATCTCCTGGGGCACGCCTCGCAATGATCGGTGTCGAACCGCAACGACCGGGCCATCCGACTGAAATTCGAACGGAAATCCCATCCGTCGGCTCGCGGTAACGAGACGTCGTACCGCACTCGCCTGCCCTCGGACCAACTTCCGATGAAGGGCACACCCTTCCGGCTCGACGAATGCATACGCGACCACCTCCGGTGGCCGCTCGACCCCCGCCACCGCGTCGTCGCGGAGAGCGAACCCGAAGGCAAATCCCGCGCGAGCGGTACGCCGAATTCGGGAGAATTCGTATCCGACGAAGCGGCGGTTCGAGACTCGTCGCCGGTGAAAATTCTCCATGGGCCACTGCAACGGGCGCCGGATCCTGTCGAAAGTCGCGGCGATTTCGGCGGCCCGGTTTTCGATCATCGGCGTCGGATTGCGCGGGGGACGATAAGGCCTGTGTCCGCTGGACCTCTCGTCTCGGGCACCGATCCGGTGGGCGGCTGGTAGGCTTGGAGCCCGCGAGGACGGAGGTCCCGCGCGGTTCGGGGACGGTTAACTAGATATTCGCTCCTCGCCTAGCTTCTCTGGGAGCGAGGCAGTTTACCATGGCGAAGGGAACAAGTCACCGTCTGCCAGACACGGTCCGGCCGGAAAAGTACACGATCGAGTTGCAACCGGACCTAAGCCGCTTCACGTTTCGCGGGGAAGAGTCCGTCGCGATTCAGGTCGCACGACCCGTCAAGTCGATCGAGATGAACGCCTCGCAGCTGGAAGTCACCCAGGCCGACCTCCGATTGCAAGACGGAAGCAGGATTCCAGCCGCGAAAGTGGAAGCGGTGACGGACGCCCAGCGCCTCCGGGTCAGCTTTGAGGCGCCGATTCCTCCGGGACCGGCGACCCTGCACATGGCCTTTAACGGCATCCTAAACGACGAACTCGCGGGGTTCTACCGGAGCCGCTACACCATGGCGGACGGGAAGACGGGCTACATGGCCGCGACGCAGTTCGAGTCGACGGACGCACGCCGGGCGTTCCCCTGCTGGGATGAGCCCGCTGCGAAAGCGACCTTCCAGCTTTCGCTCGTGGTCCCGGACGGGCTCGCGGCCGTGTCGAACACTCCCATCGTCGAGGAGAAACCGCTCGAAAACGGCACGCGTCTCGTGCAGTTCGCGGAGACGCCGCGGATGGCGACATACCTGCTCGCCTTTGTCATCGGACCGCTGGACGCTCTCGACGGGAAAACGAAAACGGGAACGAAGGTCAGCGTCCAGGCCCTTCCCGACCGGATCGCCCACGGCCGGTACGGTCTGGAGGAATCGATCCGGATCCTCGAGTATCTGAACGACTACTACGGGGTCCCGTATCCCCTGCCAAAGCTCGACCACATCTCCCTTCAGGACTTCGCGGCGGGTGCGATGGAGAACTGGGGGGCCATCACGTACCGGGAGCGGATCTTGCTCCTGGACCCCGCGATATCGTCCGCGCAGACTCGGCAGAACATCACCGACGTGGTTGCTCACGAGACCGCTCACATGTGGTTCGGCGACCTCGTCACGATGGAGTGGTGGGACGACCTCTGGCTGAACGAGAGTTTTGCGACCTGGATGGGGACGAAGACGGCAGGCGCCCTGCATCCGGATTGGCAGAAATGGACGCAGTTCATGAACCAGGAGACGGTGCGCGGACTCGACCTCGACGGGCTCCGCAGCTCCCATCCGATCGAGGTCCCCGTGAAGGATACGGCGGAGATCCGGGAGATCTTCGATGACATCAGTTACTCCAAGGGCGCCTCGATCCTGCGGATGCTCGAGCAGTTCCTCGGCGAGTCCACCTTCCGGCGCGGCATCCGGAACTACCTGAAGGCGCATCGCTACGGAAACACGCGCACGGAAGATCTGTGGCGGGCCTTGGGGGAGGCATCGCATCAGCCCGTCGGAGCTCTCATGGGCACGTGGACCCGGCAAATGGGATTTCCGCTCCTCGCCGCGAAGGTCACCCGAGGGGGCGGCGAGGCCCGGATCACCCTCGCGCAGTCCCGTTTCCTGTTCGCTCACATCCTCGGTTCCTCGAAAGATGCGTCGCGATGGAAGATCCCCGTTCGGATCTCCCGAGCGGGATCGCGGAAGCCCACGAGTTTCCTCATGGAGAAGAAGACCGAGTCCCGATCCATGGGACGCTCGCGTCGATCCCCGGATTTGGATTGGATCAAAGTGAACGCCGGGCAATCCGGGTTCTATCGTGTGAACTATCCGGCGGAGGAATGGGAGCGGCTGCAGCGAGCGGTCGAGTCGGGGGAACTGGGCGCAGAGGACCGGATCGGTCTCCAAAACGATGCCTATGACCTCATGCGAGCGGGATACCTTCCGGCGACGAAGCTCCTCGATTTCACTTTGGCCTATCGCGGCGAGGACGACGCCACCGGCTGGAGGATGATCGCGGATTCGATGCACGACTTCGAGACACTGGTCTCGCCCGAACCGTTCCTCGGCCGCTTTGATGCCTATATCCGAGATTTGTTTCGGGCGGCCGGCAAGAGGAGCGGTTGGGAGCCGAAGCCAAACGAAGGCCACCTAGACGCCCTCAAACGGACGACCGTGTTGTACGCCCTTGGGCACCACGAGGATCGCGGGACGTTGGCCGAGGCCGCGAAACGCTTCGCCCGCTACCTGAAGGATCCGTCGAGCCTCCACCCGAACCTGCGCGGCGTCGTATACTCGCTCGTCGCCCAACAGGCCGACAAGGCCACGTACGAGACATTGTGGGAGCTCGAGCGCAAGGCCGTTCTTCAGGAGGAGCAAGTCCGACTTCTCGTCGCCCTTGCCCAGCCGCGGGACCAACGTCTCCTCGAGGAAACCCTTCGTCGTTCGTTGACGGATGCCGTCCGATCCCAGGACGCGGTCATTGTGATCACGAGTGTCGCCGGTGTGCGACCCAGCCTCGGACTCGACCTCGCGTGGTCGTTCGTGAAAGACAACTGGGACGAACTCTACCGCCGGTACGCGGAGTCCGGTGTCCTGATTCGGCGGCTTGTTCATATCTCGGAGGCGTTCACGACGGCCAACATGGCGAAGGATGTGGAAGGCTTCTTCCGGAACCGCAAGGCCCCGGAAGTCCGGCGCGCCGTGCGACAATCGATCGAGAAGATCAAGGTGAACGCGGCGTGGCGCACGCGGAATCGGAAAGAGCTTGCCAGCTGGTTCAGCTCGTCGTATCGCTGAGTGTGCTGGGGTAAGCTTTTTCATGGACCCGCACGATGGGAAGGCGCGCATGCCCGTCGTCCAACCAAATCGGAAGGTGAAGCCGGGGAAGCATGCGATCTTGGATGTGTTCCCCGGCTTGGACAAGTCCGCGGCCTTCCGGGCAATTTTTCCCGACGGACTCCGGGAAGAGGTCCTGCGAGATTGCCGAATTCACGTCGTGCCCGAGGACATGTACATGTACATCGATGACGAGGCGGGCCACGTCGTCGCGGGTCTCGGGTACCTGCGGGAGGGTGATGCGACGATCGTCTACCTGGACGTCCTCCATGAACTGACGCATATCCGTCAGTGGCATGCGGGAAAGGAACTCTGGGATCGCCACTACACGTATGTCGATCGGCCGACGGAAATCGAGGCGTACCAGGTCGCTGTTAACGAGGCCCGTCGGCTCGGCATGACGGATCGGGAAATTGCCGACTACTTGCGGGTCGAGTGGACAAGCCGCGAGGAGCACGAGCGCCTCTGCAAACACGTCGGCGTCCGCAATCCCGAGTCCCGCGCGGTTTGAAGGCAAGGCCTCAAATCGCCCGAGCCGATTCCGCGCGTCGACCCCCATGCCGTCAATCACCCTCGAGGAGTTCCAGAAGGTCGAGATGCGTGTCGGCCGGATCGTCGACGTTCAGGACTTCCCGGAGGCGCGGAACCCTTCCTATCAGCTCTCCGTCGACTTCGGTCCGCTCGGCATCCGGAAGTCGTCCGCCGCGATCCAGCGGTGGTACCGGAAGGAGGACCTCTTGGGCCGCGCCGTTATCGCCGTGACCAATTTCCCGCCCCGTCAGATCGGCCGATTCATGTCAGAGGTCTTGTGTCTCGGATCCGTCCAATCCGACGGTCGCGTCGTCATGCTTCGTCCGGACGAGGAGGGAGAGCTTGGTGCTCGGATCGCATGAGCCCGGCCGGGAGTTCCTGATCCGTGCGTGCGGGATTCTGATTCACGACGGCGCGGTGCTGGCCCAGGAGGCAAGGAACGAGAAAGGCGGCCTGGA
>DATEGJ010000147.1:0-2445 GCA_035280105.1 Thermoplasmata archaeon | reverse complement strand
GGCCGTGCCCGGACACGTGCGAGAATGAACATCGATCCGAGTACGACTAAATACCTAATCCAGGCCCGTATGGAGGCCGAAGGAATTGTGGAGAAGCCCGACGTCGTAGGGGCCGTGTTCGGCCAGACGGAAGGGCTCCTTGGCGAAGAATTGGATTTGCGAGACCTGCAGAAGAGCGGCCGCATCGGACGCATCGAGGTGGACGTCCAGAGCAAAAAAGGACGGAGCGAGGGCTTAATCCTCATCCCGTCCTCGCTCGACCAAGTCGAGACATCGATCCTGGCGGCGGCCCTCGAGACGATCGACCGGGTCGGGCCATGCAAGGCCACAATTCACGTCGAGAAGGTCGAGGACACGCGCGTCACGAAGCGCAACAAGATCATCGAACGCGCACGGACGTTGCTCAGCCAGATGGTCGAGGAATCGAAGACCTCGGGAACGGACTTGCTCGACGAGGTCAAACAATCGGTCCAGGTGGCCGAGATCGCCTCGTTCGGCGCGGAGCGCCTCCCCGCCGGTCCGAACGTCGCCGACAGCGACGCGATCATCATCGTCGAAGGCCGTCAGGACGTGTTGAACCTGCTGCGGTCCGGCATCAAGAACGCGATCGCGGTCGAAGGGACGAACGTCCCGAAGACGATTCAGGAGCTCTCGAAGGAACGAGCGCTCACCGCCTTCGTTGACGGAGACCGTGGCGGCGACCTGATCCTGAAGGAATTGCTCCAGGTGGCCGAAGTCGACTTCATCGCCCGCGCGCCGCGCGGCAAAGAGGTCGAGGAGCTGACCCAGAAGCAGATCATGAAGAGCTTGCGGAACAAGATCCCGGCCGACCAATACGTCGAGATGTACGGGCTCTCCGGTCAAGTGTACAAGCCGGAGAACGAGTTCCCGGAGCCGCGGCCCGGCGGGACGCCGCCGCGTCCGGAGCCTCGGCCTGAGCCGCGTCCGATCGAGTCGCGGGAGCCGCGCGAACGGAGGGAATTGCCCGCCGAGCGAGGTCCTGCGCCCTTGACCCCCACGACGAAGGTCTTGAACCCGAAGCTCGAGAAGTACCGCGACATGCTCGTCGAACTTGGCGGTTCGTCGACCGCCCGGCTCCTCGATGACGGCGACAACGTCGTGACGCAGGTCCCGGTCCGCGAGCTCGTCGAGACCCTGAAGACGGCGAAGCAGACCCGCGCTCTCGTCTTCGATGGCATCATCACGCAGCGAATCCTTGACATCGCCTCGGAGATGAGCATGCACTCCGTCGTCGGGACGAAGATGGGCACGATCACGAAACAGCCGACCGGGGTCGAAGTGTGGACGCGGAGCGACCTCGCTCCGTGAGTGAGGTGGCGGCGTGGCTCGGACCGTGCGGTCGAAACAACTCGGAGCGGACGAAGGGTTCGCCCTCGATGAGTTCGACAGCACCGCCGACATCCTGATCCCGGACGATCCGCTCAAGCGGGTCATCGGTCAAGAAGAGGCCGTTGCGCTCGCCCGCATTGCGGCCAAACAACGGCGACACTTCCTCCTCGTCGGCCCTCCCGGCACCGGGAAGTCGATGATCGCGCAGGCCCTCTCTCTCCACCTGCCCCCGGTCACGGAGGAAATCCGGATCGTGCATAACCCGGAGAATCCGGAACGGCCGCTTGTCGAAGTGAAGCAAAGCGACGAAGTCATGACCGAGCAGAATCGCCTCGCCGGGGCGGAAGGCGACCTGATCGATCCGAAGGAAGCCCCGATCAACGTCGCGGAGCGGCTCGGCTATAAATGCGTCCACTGCGGGACGTACTCGTCGCCCACGGAACGGATGTGTCCGAAGTGCAGCCGCCCGAAGGCCGCGGCCCAAGGGAATGTCGGCAATCCCTTCGGCGACCTCCTCGGCGGGATCTTTGAAGTGACTTTCGCGCAGCTCCAAGGCCGCGACCGCGTCACGACGACGCGGCAGCAATTCGGCAAGGAAGAGGTCGTCGTCTACGAGCGCGCCGGCGACATGATCCGGGTCCTCGACCAGAAGGCACTCGAGAAGCGACGCGAGGTGGAGAAAGAGAGTCCTCGAAAAGTCCTGGTCCCGATCACGCGCCGTCCGTTCGTCCTCGCCACGGGGGCGAGCGACACGGAACTCCTCGGCGACGTGCGTCACGATCCGTACGGGGGCCATCCGCAACTTGGCACGCAGCCGTATGATCGGGTGGTCGCCGGTGCGATCCACGAGGCCCACCAAGGGGTCCTGTTCATCGACGAACTTCCCCAGCTGGGACATCTGCAGCGGTTCATCCTGACCGCCATGCAAGAGAAGCGCTTCCCGATTTCGGGTCGCAATCCGCAAAGCGCGGGCGCGAGCGTGAAGGTCGACAACGTGCCGTGCGATTTCATCTTCGTCGGCGCGTGCAACATCCAGGATCTCCCGCACATCCTATCGCCCCTTCGGTCGCGCATCACGGGGGCCGGTTACGAGGT
>DATEGJ010000146.1:0-4835 GCA_035280105.1 Thermoplasmata archaeon | reverse complement strand
CGGTTTGCAGAAGCTCGGTATGGAGGTCCACACGAAGTCGCAAGCCCGCGGATGGCGTGACGACCGCGGCGGGGCCGTCGTGGAGATCGTGACCCCGGAAGGTCTCATCGCGCGGAGGGCCGACATTATCCTCGTCACGGTCGGCCGTCGACCAAACACGGACGACCTGGCGGCAGAGAAAGCCGGCGTGGAATTCGGCCCTCGAGGATACGTCAGGGTGGACCGCCAGCTCCGCACCTCGAATCCGCACGTGTATGCGATCGGCGACGTCGTCGGCCCGCCGTTCCTCGCCCACAAGGCGACGAAGGAAGGCCTCACCGCCGCGGAGGTCATCGCCGGACATCCGGTCGAACTCGATTACCGCGCGCTTCCCGGGGCGATCTTCACGGACCCGGAGGTCGCCACGGTCGGGTTGCAGGAAGGTGAAGCAATGGTGCAAGGCCGACGCACGCGGATCGGACGCGTCCCCTTTGCCGCCATCGGACGCGCGCTGACCACGGGGGAAAGCGACGGCTTCGTGAAGCTGATCGCGGACGTGGATTCGAAGGTCTTGCTCGGCGCGACGATCGTCGGATCCGACGCGAGCGACTTGATCAGCGAACTCGCCCTCGCAATCGAGATGGGGGCGACCGTCACGGACATCGCCTTGACCGTCCATCCGCATCCGACGCTCCCCGAGGGAATCATGGAGAGCGCTGAGGCGGCACTCGGCCAGGCAATTCATGTCCTGAATCGCTGAGACCATGCTGACGGTGACGGAAGACGGGGACAAACGAATCCTCGTAGCACGCGATGCCTGGCTCCTCGATCTGGGGCAGAAGCCGTACCGCGACGTGTGGGAGCTTCAGAAGGCGCTCGTCGACCGCCGAGCAGAAGATAAGATTCCCGACGGCCTCATCCTGGTCGAACACGAGCCGATTGCGACACTCGGCCGTCGCGGGAAGCGGGAGGACGTCCTCGATCCGAAGCTTGATGTCGTCGAAGTCGAACGAGGCGGCGAGGCGACGTATCACGGTCCCGGCCAGCTCGTCGGGTATCCCATCCTTCGGCTGCCGGATCGGCTCGAGGTGAGGCGCCTCGTCACCGACCTGGAGGACGTGCTCATCCGAACGTGCGCCGACTTCGGGATCGATGTGACTCGCGAAGGGCCGGAACGCGGCGTCTGGGTCGGAACCAAGAAGATCGCGTCAATCGGTCTCGCAGTCCATCGGAACGTGACGTTCCACGGATTCGCCCACAACGTCACGACGGACCTGAAAGAGTTCCTGAAGATTCGCCCGTGCGGGCACGACGGCGGCGTCATGACCTCGATGGCCCAGTGCCTCGGGCATTCCGTCGACATGGAGGACGTCAAGGCCTCCGTGATCGCGCACTTCCAAGCGATTTTTGGCGTAACGTTCCGACGCGTGGACGTCAGCGAGCTCGTGGCGAAACCGCCATCGGGGCCCCGCCGCCGACCTTGAGTTCCTTCAGTTGCCGGATCATCTCGGGAAGGATCTCGAACAGATCTCCGACGATGCCGTAGTCCGCGATTTCGAACAGAGGCGCCTTCGGGTCAAGATTGATGACGAGGATCTTCTCCGACTCCTGCATCCCGGCGAGATGCTGCACCGCTCCGCTGATCCCAACGGCGATGTAGAGCTTCGGCCGCACCGTCATCCCGGTCTGACCGACCTGGAGGACCTTTGGGACCCAGCCGCTGTCGACCGCCTTCCGCGACGCCGCGACGGCCCCGCCAAGGAGGTCTGCAAGCTCCTGGAGCATGGCGAAGTTCTTCGGATCGCGGAGGCCATATCCGCCGCTCACGACGATCTCCGCGTCTTCCGGCCGGAGTCCACCTTCCTTAGTGAATTCGGTGAATTCGATCAGCGTGACGTCCTCGTCCTTCGGCGTGAGGTCGATGTGCTCCCGAACGACTTCGCCCGATCGGATCGCACCCGGCGACGGAGCGACGAACACGTTCCGCCGCACGGACGCCATCTGGGGGCGGTGTTTCTTGCACAGGATATGCGCGAGCGATTTCCCGCCGAAACTGGGGCGGATCATGTCGAGGTTCCCTTCCGCATCGATATCGAACTTCACGCAATCGGCGGCGAGTCCGGTCTCGAGGATCGCATGGAGCCGGCCTCCGAGGTCGCGGCCGTTCTTCGAGGCGCCGAACAGGACGATTTCCGGCTTGTGCCGCCGGATGAGCTGGGCCATGACCTGGGCGAACGGTCGGGAGCGGTACATGTCGAGCATCGGGTCGTCGACGACGATCACGCGGTCGAGGCCGTAGGCCAACGCATCGTGCGCGAGATTCTCGACGTCGTGCCCCGGCAGGATTCCGGTGAGCGGCGCGCCGCGGAGGTCCGCAAGGCGACGGCCTTCGCCGATCAATTGGACGGACACATCTCGAAGGCCTTGTTTCCGATGCTCCAGGAAGACCCAGACGCCACGGAAGTGAGCTTTGTCCTCCAGAGGGTGGACATCGGTCATTCGCGGATCACCCCGTCCGCCCGTAGCGCCTCGAGGAGGCGCCGCACCGCCTCGTTCACGTCGCCGGAGAAAATCCGGCCGCTGCGGGGTGGGAGCCTGACCGTGTCGACCTTCGCTACGATCGTCGGAGAATTCAGGAGTCCGACCTTCTTCGGATCAATCCCGACCTCGGCACACGTCCAGTGCGTCAGCACCCCGCCCCGCTTCACGCGGATCTTCCCGGTCAGCGTGGGTTCCCGCGGTTTGTTGCATCCGAAATTCACCGTCACCAGGCACGGGGTCGACGTCTCCCACCACTCCGTCCCATCTTCCGCCGTACGGCGTGCGCGCACCTTTCCGTCCGCGAGGCGGATTTCCGAGATGTATGTGATTTGCGGCAGCTCGAGATGCCCGGCGATACCGGGTCCGACGTGGCCGGTCGATGCGTCCGTCGTCTCTTCACCGCAGAGCAAGAGATCGTATCCGCCGATCTTCTGAATCGTCTCGCTGAGTGCATACGCGGTCGGCACCGTATCGGAACCGCCGAGGATGCGATCCGTCAGGAGGACGGCGCGGTCGGCGCCCATTGCGACGGCGCGTTCGAGGCTCTCGTCGAAGGAGGTCGGTCCCATGGAGAGGACGACCACCTCGGCACCGATCCGATCCTTGAGTTGGAGCGCCATCTCGAGCGCGTTCGCATCGGGCGGATTGATCTCGCTCGGCACTCCGACCCGCTTCAACGTCTGCGTGACCGGGTCCACCTGGAGTTCCTGCGCCTTCGGGACCTGCTTGATGCAGACGATGATTCGCGGCGGACGGCCTCCCGGCGCCGTCGTCACATCGATCGAGCCCCATGCAGCAGGTCCAAAAGCAATTTGAGTTTCGACACCCCGGACGAGGAGACCGTCTCCAAGACCGTCTCCATGAGCCGATCTTTCCCGGAGCCGTCGACCGAATACACGCGCTCCGCGATCTCGAGGAGCATCCGCGGGTAGACCTCAAAGAGGCGCTCGTTCTTCAGGTACAGCGGAGCCCGCCGGAAGCGGTCCAAGTCCGTCAGGACGTTGCGCGCCGACAGGGACGTCTCGTACGAGGCGAGATTCGCGGCGGACATCCCACCCGCGGACCGGGCCGCCACGGCAGCTTCCCCCGCCGCGATACCTGATGCGATCGCGAGATCGACGCCTCGGAACGTGTAGCCGTTGTTGATCAAGAAGCCGGCCGCGTCACCCGCAACGAGGACCCCGTCGGCCACGAGACGCGGCAGCATCTCCGCACCGAGTTCGGGCACCAGGTGGGCGCTATACTCCGCGACCTTCCCGCCTTTCACGAGCCGCTGCACAGCGGGGTGCATACGGAACTTCGTCTGCAGGTCGGCAATCTCGACCTTCTTACGGGCCAAGTCCTCCGACGACACGACGAGCCCCAGCGAGATCGAGGCCTTGTTCGTGTACAGGAATCCGCCGCCGCGGAGGCCCATCGACGCCTCGCCCGCGAAGACGTAGGCGGCGCCGTCTTTCTCGCCGAGACCGAACCGCTCCGAGATTGTCTCCGCCGGAAGCTCGACGACTTCCTTGACGCCGACCGACACTTCTCGGGGCTCGAGGTCGGCCTTCAGCCCGGCTTTTCGGACGAGCACCGAGGTCGCCCCTTCCGCGATGATGACGAGATCCGCGCCGACCCGCTCCTCCGGCGCCACGAGAACGCCCTTCACCCGTCCCGATTCGCGCCAGAGGTCGTCCACACGGATGCCCGTCACGAGGGTCGCCCCCGCGCCCTCCGCTTTCTTCGCGAGCCACGCATCGAACTTCGACCGGATGGCGGTGAAGCTTGCTCGCCGCCCGTCGCCGAGGTGGGGCGAGTCGAACGCAATCTTCAACGACGAATCGCCCGAGAGGAACGCCATGTTCTCCTGGACGACGAAGCGTTCGACGGGACAGTCCTTCGCCCATTGAGGGACGAGGTCCGCCAGTGCCCAGGAATAAATCCGGCCGCCGAACATTCCTTTGACCCCGGGCGCGCGGCCCCGTTCGACTAGGAGCGTCGAGAATCCGTTGCGAGCGAGGGTCAGCGCGGCGGAGGAGCCCGCGGGGCCAGCTCCCACCACGATTACGTCAAAATGCTCCACGAGCTCCCGCGTCCCGCCGCGAAAAAGCGGATTGGGTAAAAGGCTTTGTGTGCCGTCCTAAGGGGAATGAGTCGGGTGAAGATCGAACTCGCAGTGTTCGTGCCCCTGCGCGACGCAGCCGGTCTCCTCGCACAGGATGTCGCGGCCCAGGATCGCGCACGCGACGCCGGCGGCCCACCCAGCGATGAAGTGGCACACCGGTTTCGTCGAGGAACCGTAGGCGACCGCAATCGGACTGTTCCGGATTCGG
>DATEGJ010000145.1:0-2576 GCA_035280105.1 Thermoplasmata archaeon | reverse complement strand
CTTCGCTGCAGCGGTCGGCAGCGGTGTCGACGGCCTCGGCGCGACGGGCGAGGACGGCGGCCTCGGAGGCGGCGGTGGGGGCGCGGTCGTCGAGATGACGCGACCGTCCTTCACGACGAACCCGTGCTTCGTGACCATCGTGATTGCGTCGACCGGGCACACGATCGCGCACTTCTCGCAGCCGACGCAGTTCTCCTCGATGATGACGGCCTTTCGCGATGTGTAGGAATAGTCCGGCAACGCGAACTTGCGGTCGACCATCGCGATGGATTCGAATGCGCAGTTGTCGAAGCAGTGGGTGCAGCCCATGCAGATCGCTTCGTCGACGATCGCGAGCGTCCCGCGACCCCGGATGTACTCCTGGGTCCGGACCTTGAATCCCTGCTTGTAGCGATCTTTCGCGAGCTGGATGTTCATCTGCCGCACGGTGCGGTAGTACGCGACCAGCGGATCGGCGGGCGGAGCCGCGGGTGCGGGAGCTGGAGTCGATATCGGCCCTCGCGTGGTGGCCATCATCCTCACCCCTTGCGTCCTGGGAGCGGCGCTTCCCGGCGCTTTGCGTCGATGTTGCTCCCCGTGGGATACTCTCCGGGCAACCGCTCCGCGAGGAATTGCGTGATGTCCATGACCTTGTACCCGTACCGCTCCTCGCCGGGCCGCCATTTGTTCTCGTGGTGCAGGCAGCCGAAGTGGGTAAGGCATTTCGGACACGCCGTCAGGAGGTAGTCCGCGCCGACCTCGGTCGCCTCGTCCATCCTCTTGCGCGTGAGGCCTTTCGTCTTGTCGTTGCAGTACATCATCTGGGCGACGCCGCAACACTGCGCATCGGCACGGAACGTCTTCAGTTCGACGAGGTCCGCGTTGTCGACTCGCTTGATAAGCTCCCGCGGCTCCTCGAACACCGCCCCGACGGGCATCTGCCGACCGGAGCGGCACGGGTCCTGGAATGCTACGCGGATCCGTTTCGCCGTCTCCGGCTGCGGGGGAATCCGCAAGCCGCGTTCGTAGAGGAACTGGGTGATGTGCACCACGCGCACGCCGTCGAGCTTGTAGTCGAGCCGGAGCGTGCGGTAGCCTTCCGCGCACGACGTAACGAGCGTCTTCACGCCGAGCATCTTGATGATCTTCGTGTTGTAGTCCCGCATCCGCTCGAAGACATCGATCTTGCCTTGCCAGAGCTGGTCGTGTCCGCAGCACTTCATGAACGACCGATCGAGGATCATCGGCTGGATGCCGACGGCCCGGAGCAGTTTGATCGAGGAGTCGAAGATGATCCCATGGTTCGTGTCGCCGTAGTTCATGTGCGAGAACTGCATCTCGACGTCGTAGTAGTCAACACAGCCGGGGTAGTAGGCGAACTCGGACTTGTGCTCGACCTTGATTTCCGGGATCGTGAGGTCCTCCGCCTCGCTGTCGAGGACGCGGAACATGACGGGGTGCGGGATCGTGCGGCCTGGGCCGTACTCCGTCTCCATCATTCCCGCTTGCCTCCGTCCGCCGCCATCATCCGGTGCACTTTTGCGCGTTCCTCGAGGATGTAGTCGCTGTATTGGATGTCGAGGGGGCAGACAGCACTGCACGCGTCACAGGCGAGGCATGTCCACAGCGGCACGCCATCGTGCTGTTTCTTGAACGTGTTGTAGACAAGGTTGAGCCCTCCAAGGGCGTCGTCCTCGACCTTCGTCACCGGGCACACGGTGTGGCACTTGCCGCACTGGTAGCACTCGTTGAGCAGGTATTCGTACGTACTGTAGGGTCTGCGCGTGCCCAGCCACGCCGTCAGCACGCCGAAGAGGGGCAGGAACACGATCGTGTTCATGTTCGGCCAGAGGATCAACAGGACCCAACCTAGGGCGGCGTGACCGACGGCGTAGAGGACCGCGAAATAGAAGGCTAGGAATCCCACGAGGCCGAGGGCTCCGACCCAGCTCGACACCTTGCGGGCCGTCGACTCCGGCGTGCGGATGACGGCGATTGTCGCGATCGCGAGCGGGACGAAGAGAATCGCGAGGGCCACGAGAATCTCCAGGAAGAACGGCATGGCACCGGAGGGGATCGCGCCGGGCGTGAAGAGGATCCAGGCGACCTGCGCTCCGGCGATGAGCGTGAGCACGGTGAGGTACGGCCCGAGCCAGCGGCGCATCGAGAGGAATCCGAGCCGCCGCATCGCGATGTACGTCGTGAAGCCGACAAGGACCGGCGGGACGATGAAGAACCATTTCATAGTGCCGTCGGGAATGAGCGCGGCCCCGTTCGGGGCGGTCCACCGCTGCGCCACGACCTCTCGGATCGAGTACAAGGATGACGTGAAGATCGAGGCGATCCCCGCCACACCGACCGCGGAACGGATCGGCGCCTTTGCCGGTCGCGTCTCGCGACCTCGGTCCAGGAACGGGAGCACCAGGAGGGCGATGATCGGGATGCCGCTCAGGAGGTCCCCCCAGAAGACGGCGTTGAATTCCGCTTTGAGCGGGGTCCCCTCGCCGAGGGTGAACTGCGGGAAGATGTCCGCGACCTTCAGGAGGCCCCACGAGAACAGCAGGTACCAGTCCGGGACGATCAGCTCGGAGATCTGC
>DATEGJ010000144.1:0-5799 GCA_035280105.1 Thermoplasmata archaeon | reverse complement strand
CCGAATCCTTCCGCGACGAGATGCTCGATGCGGAGGAAGCCGAAGGCAAGCCGAAGGTCTCCCGTGCCGACGCGCTCGAGAAGATGACCCGCTCGCTCGAGACGGCGAAGCGGGCGCGCGACGCCGGCCGCAACGTGAGCGCGATCCGGAAGGCCCTCAAGCAAGCGCGCGCCGCATTCGAATCCGGTGACTACGACACCGCATCGCGCCTTGCGGAGGAGATCCTCAAGGAGCTCGAGGCGGTCCCGTTCCCTCGGTAGACGCCTGGCGCGTCCCGCCGTTCGCCATCCCGTGACCGTGCAGCGGCATCGCATAGATCGGTACGCCGGGCACGCGCATTTCGTTTCGCTGTGCGGGGATCTCGCCCCATGGGTCAGGATCCGAAACGGGCCCCTTGACGAACGTCCACGCGACGTTCGCGATGAAGAACACCTGGCCGAACCCGAGGACAAACGCGCCGAGGCTCGCGAGCCAGTTCAGCGTCCAAACGAGCTGGAATCGATCCCCGTACGTGGTCGGAAGGTAGTCGAAGACGCGACGGGGCATCCCCTCTAGCCCGAGGAAGTGCATCGTGAAGAACACGAGGTTCAAGCCGACCAACGTGAAACCGAAATGCCAGCGGGCGATGCGTTCGCTGTACATCCGCCGCGACATCCGCGGGAACCAGAAGTAAAAACCCGCGAACACGCCGAGCATCGTGCCGCCAAACAGGACGTAGTGGAGGTGGGCGACGACCCAGTACGTGTCCTGGAAGCCGTAGTCCAGGGGGATCGGGGCTTCGAAGACGCCGTTGATGCCGCCGATCACGAACATCGTGACGAAGCCGATTGCGAACAGCATCGGCGCTTTGAGTTCGATCGCGCCGCCCCACATCGTTGCGATCCAGTTGAAGACCTTGACGCCGCTCGGGACCGCGATCGCGAGGGTCATCACCATGAACGGCAGGCGGGCGGAGATCGAGATGCCCGTCGTGAACATGTGGTGGACCCAGACGCCGAAGGAGAGGAATCCGATCGCGACGGTCGACAGGGCGATCGCCTTGTACCCGAAGATCGGCTTGTGGCTCATCCTCGGGATGACCTCGGAGATGATGCCCATCGCCGGGACGATCATGATGTAAACGGCCGGGTGGGAATAGAACCAGAACAGGTTCTGCCACAGGATCGGGTCGCCGCCGACGCGCGGCGACAGGAACGCCGTGATGCCATGGCGGTCCAGGAGCAGGACGAATAATCCGCCCGCGAGCACGGGGGTCGCGACGAGTGTAATGCCCGCCGTCACGAGGACGGACCAGACGAACAGCGAGAGATTCCGGAATGTGATGCCGGGCGCATGGTGCCGCAAGATCGTGACGATGAAGTTGAACGCGCCCATAGTGGACGAGATTCCTAGGAGTTGGAGTCCGACGATCCACAGGTCGACACCCCGGCTCGGGTCGTACACGCTGAGCGGCGTGTAGCCGGTCCACCCAATGTTCGCCGCGCCGAGCCACATGATCACGCCGGCCGCGGGAATGAGCCAGAAGCTCAGCGCGTTGATGCGCGGGAAGGCCATGTCTTTCGCACCGATGAGGGGAGGAACCATGAGGTTCCCGAATCCCGCGAGGATCGGGATCGCGACGAGGAAGACCATCGTGGTCCCGTGCATCGTGAAGAGTTCGGTGTACGTGTTCGGATCGACGATCGTCGGGCCCGGGTACGCGAGTTCCACGCGCATCAGGAGCGCGAGGACGCCGGCCAGGAGGAAGAAGAAAAACGAGTTCGCGAGATAGAGGATTCCGATGTCGTGATGGTTCGTCGTCGTGAGCCAACGGACGATCCCGATCGGCTCATTACGGCGGTGATAGCCTGTGACGACCTCGCCCGCCATCGATGCAACTCCGGGTCGTGGCCCCCGCCGATGGGCCACCGCGTCCCCGTACTCCAGAAGCGGGCAAAAAGCTTTCCACATCGAGACGATGTGTCGCCGCGGATGCGTCGCGAACGGTCCGACGACGCACTTTTTCCGTAATACCACAAATGCTTTAGAGGTCTGCGGAATTCGGCAGCCGATGTCGGTGCCTCGGCGGCTCGCGATGTCGGCACCCGCTCTGCTTTTGTTGCTGGCGTTTCTCGGAGAGACCGTCGTCGCGCAAGGCGTCTCGACGGGTCAGGAGGCGACGCAGCAACTCTTCATCCTCGTCCTCATCCCCGCGATCGGAATCGGAATTTTCGTCATGATTCTCGTCACGTACGCGGTCCTCAAGTTCCACGTGCGGAAAGGACACACGGCGGGACCTGAGAATCCGAAGGTCGATGATCGACGCCTCGAGACGATCTGGACGATCATCCCCGCAATCATCCTGTTTATTGTCGGCATCGCGTCGTTCCAAACCCTCGTCGTCACGGACACGATTCCGCCGAGTCCCGACGTGATCGTGCAGATCAACGCCCACCAATGGTTCTGGAATTTCAACATCACGTACGTGCGGAACGGCACATGGCTAAACTCAACGGGAACCTTTCGATACTGGAACACGACCGGCGGATTCACGGTGAAGGAAGGACTCCTGGTCAAGCTCGAACTGCGGTCCTTCGATGTCGCGCATTCGTTCTACATCCCGGACTTCGGCCTGAAGATTGACGTGATCCCGGGTCACTTGAACACGTACTGGTTCCAGGCGGTCGCTCCCGGTAACTACGCGATTCGCTGCGCGGAGTTTTGCGGCGCGCCGCACTTTACGATGACCGCCTCGTTGCGCGTGGACCCGTGAACTCGGTCTTCGGGGGGGACGAGGATAGAGCGGACTCGGGGGCGACGGGTGCGCGCCGCGATGATGGCGGGTGCGATCCTCGGCTTGGCCGCCTTCGCCGCCGTGGTCCTCGCACCCTCGGTCTCCGGTTCCACGAAGTCGCAATTCACCGCCGTTCTCCCCGCGCGCACCGGCGTATGGCCGGTGAACTTTACGTTCTACGGCGACGCGGCTCGCGGGTGGAGCTTCGACAATGTGACGTTCTCCGAGCCCGGGCCGCGGATTACCGTGTTTCTCGGGGACACCGTGAACCTCACCCTGATAGGGGCCGACCTGTCAGGGCATTCGTGGTTCGTCGACTTCAACAACAACACCCAAGCGGATTCGAGCGAGCCCGCCTCACCGCATTTCAACGAGCCTCCGGGGACCCGCATTGTTTGGAACTTTAGCGCCGGACCGGCTGGGAACTGGACGTACCGCTGTGGCGTCCATCCGACTTCGATGAGCGGGACGATCGTCATCCTTCCGCAGCCGAGACCGGTGAACCTAACCTTATACGGCGACGCCGGATCGGGATGGGGATTCTCGAACACGACAGTCAGGGAACCCGGTCCCCGCCTCGTCATCCTCGTCGGGACGAACGTGACTTTGACCCTCATCGGGCGCGACCTCGCGCCGCACACGTGGTTCATCGACTACGACAACAATTCGCAGGTCAACGGGGCGGAGAAGGACTCGCCTCGGTTCAACGATCCTCCGCGGACCATCGTCGTGTGGAGTTTCATCGCGGACCGTGCGGGGAACTTCACGTATCGGTGTAGCGTCCACCCGGCCTCGATGTCCGGGCTCATCAGCATCGTCGGTGGGCCCGCCTATCTTCCGCCGAGCGGCGGCGTTCCCTTGGTCACGGAGATCCTGCTGATCGGGCTTGGCGTCGTCTTCGTCTTCGCGGTCGTGTACCAAGTGCGCGCGGTTCGCGCCGCCAAGCGGTCGAAGTAGGCGTCCATGACCGACCTCGCGGTCTTGGCGGTTGGTTTCGGCGTCATCCCGCTCGCCGCGATCGGGTTGTACTCCCTCTCCGACGTCGTCGAGCGGCATCGCGAGATGAGCTGGGGGCTTCTGGTCGGGATCCTCGCGTTCCTCGGGCTCTCCCATTCGATGGCGCTCGTCCTGTTGAACCACTCCCTCTTCGGCGAGCCGGCGGCCGCAAGCCTCGTGTCGTTCATTGGCCTCGTTTTCGGCGCAAGCCTCGCATGGGTCCTCCTCGAAGGACCGTTCATTCGGACTGAGCCCAACCGCATCCTCTGGGCGAGCGTCGCGTTCGTCGGGTTGCACAGCTTCGGAGATGGCCTCGTCCTCGGCGCCGATTTTCTGGGAGGGTTCGCACCCGTCATTCGGGTGGATACCGTGACGGTCTCGGCCACCGTCGTCCACCGGTTCGTCGAAGGATGCATCGTGGTGATCCCTGCGCTCGCGGCCTTGTGGAAGGGGCGATCGGCGTTCGTTGTCCTGACCGTGTCCCTTGTCGCGATCCCTGCCGCCTACATTCCCGGATGGACGTACCAGGCGTTCGGGTTCACGCCAACCCGGTCGCTTGTCGCCCTCTCCCTCCCGACGTTCCTCGGGGCGATGGAAGCGGGCCTCGCCCTGCTTCTCCTGTTTCGCGCGTTCGTCCGCATGGCGTCGGTGGACCGCGGGACCCGCTGGCTCGCGTGGACCGTTGTCGGATTCATCGGCATTGCGCTCGTCCATTTCTTCGTCGAATGACGTTTCACGCTGGGCTCGCGCTGCCAAGCGCCCGATGATCCGGCGGGAGGAGCGATAAGATCGCGACGATCAGCGCAGACGCCATCGTCGCGGTGCCGAGGGCGAGATGGACCGTGACGACGACCCAGTCGAGGGCACTCGTGATCGTCAGCGCACCGATCACTACCTGGGTTACGAGCAGGGCGAGGGTCATGAAGGATAAGATCACGATTCGGGTCTGGGATCGGAACCAGAGGAAGGCGAGCACGAACGTCAGGAGGATGAACAAAGACGTCAACGCAGCGACGAGCCGATGCGCGTATTCGATGGCGACGCCGTCACGGCCGAAATCCGGAAACACGGACCCGTGGCAGAGCGGCCAATCCGGGCACGCGAGTCCCGCTCCCATCCCGCGAACCGTTCCGCCGAGGACGATCGTCGCGTAGGCGGTGATCGCCGCCAAGATCGCGAAGTATTGGAACCAGCGGCGGCGGTCGATCCTCACGATGTGAACCTTCCGCGGGGAAAATCTCCCGCTCCATAAAGGCTTGCTACCCATCGCCGCGCGTCAGGGAAACACCAATTCCGAGGATGGCGAGATCGAGCACGAAGCCGAGGACGCACAGCACGCAGACGGCCTGGATGACCGCGATCTCGATAATCGTGAGTCCGGTCCCGATCGCGCCTCCGACAAGCGAGAACGCGACGAGGGAATGGTCCGTCGTCCAAGGTCCGATCCGCTCTCGTCCTCTCAGTGCGAGGAACGTGAGCAAGAGGAGGATCGCGAATCCTACGACGCCGACCATCGCGGTGGGGATTCCGGCGACCGCCGCAAACGGGCTCTCTCGGACTCGCGAACAACTGAAGTACGATCCGATGTCACACCAGCTCGCGCCGGCGCTGGCATACCACTGCCACGCGAGGTAGGCGGACACGGCGATCCCAACGGCGGCGAGGAGCGCCGCGAGGAGCAGGCCATCTCCGCGGGAGAAGCGGACACCGGCCACGTCAGACCCCGAGCGCCTTGTCGAGGGCGGACGCAAGACTCGCGTACCCGGTCTCGCCAACGAAGACCGCGACGACGACGCCGTTGCGGTCCAGAGTGAACATCGTAGGGGTGCTCGTAACCCCATAGCTAGGATACACGGAGCCCATATCCATCGCATAGACCCACGGCGTGTTGTACGTCGTCCTGAATGAGTTGATGCGAGTCGCATCGTCGGGATTCGGGGGAACGAAATTCACGTCGACGCTCAAGAACGCGGTGCGGCTCGAGTAATTCGACCATAGGCTGGCCAGGGCTGGCGCCTCGTTGATACAGT
>DATEGJ010000143.1:0-4822 GCA_035280105.1 Thermoplasmata archaeon | reverse complement strand
TGATGCCGCTGCTCAGACTCCAGCGGTAAAGCCACTCCGCGGCGCGAATCTTCTGGCGTTCAGCGCTCATCCGATCATCCCGCCGAACGAGATGGCGGCCCAACGGATATTTCCTCGGAGGCGGGACGCGCCCCGACCCTTTCGGGCCACGAACGTCATTCACTTTTGCTGCTGCATGTACTTCGTGCTTTCGAGTTGGATCGTCTCGCGCCGGGCGCGGTCCACTTCCGCAATCAGGTCGACTGCATGCTTGAGGTTGCGGTTGTTCGCCGCGATGCCCCACAGGCCGAGTAGCACGAGGGCGACCGCGATCGAGAACGCGAACGTCTGACCCGCCACGCTCCCGGCGGCGTTGCCGATTCCGTCGCGGATCCCGGGGACCGCGACAAGGAGCCCGATCGTGATCCCGACAATCAGGAGCATGGTCCACAGGACGGTCAGGACGATGCGACGTCCGACGCGCGCCTGGGCGCTGAAGGCGAGGGGCATGGCCTGTCTGAATCTTGAGGACGAACCTATCCCTAGATAAAGGATTGGTCGTGAAACCTCGCATCTGGCAAAAATTCAAACGCGAATGCGAGGGTTGTGGTGCGTGGCCGGACTGTGGGAGGACGTGCGGACCTTCCTGCGGAAGCTCCCGTGGTATCGGTTCGCCGCCGGGGTCGTCGCGGGCGCCGGCGCTCTGTTCGTGACGTTCCTCCTGCGCTCGTTCGGCCTCGGCGTGTTTCTGCCAGAAATCGCGGTCGACTTTACCGTGGGCCGCATCCCCGGGCAGATCGAATCGTTCTTCATCCACACCCTCGGCGAAGGCGCTAAGTTCCTCGCCCTTCTGACCGCCCTCGCGGTCTTCCTGGTCCTCCCCGGGATCTACGCGACGTTCTTTCGACGCGTGCAGCGGTGGCTGAAGAAACGGTGGTACGTCGTCGCATTCTACGCCTTCAGCTCCGCGGGGCTCATCCTCGTCGTCATTTTGCCGCTGCTCAGCGCCGGATTCTTCGGGGCGGCGACCTTCGCGGGGTTCGGGTTCGCGACCTTCAGCCAACTCCTCGGCGCGTGGGTCTATGCCGCCCTCCTCGATTATCTGCTCGTCGACGTCGCGGCGGAGCACCCGACCGGGTTCAACCTGAGTCGCCGGCAGTTCATCGCGGGGACCATCGCTGCAGTCGCGGTGGCAGCGTTCACCCTCTACGGCCTCGCGAGCCTCGTAGCCCAGAAAGGCCGCCTCGTGTTCGCGTCGATCACGGAGATGATGTCCAAGGAGCTCACGCCGACCTCCGAGTTCTACGTCGTCACGAAGAACGTGATCGATCCCACCGTCGATGCGGGATCGTGGCGGCTCTCCGTGGGGGGCCGTGTCGCGAATCCTTCCACATACTCATACTCGCAACTACTCGGACTTGCCGCCATGGACGAATTCGTCACTTTGGAATGCGTCAGCAACGAGGTTGGCGGCAACTTGGTCAGCACCGCGAAGTGGACGGGCTTGCGGCTCTCGACGATCCTCCAGTCCGCCGGGTTAGACCCGGCCGCGGACTGGGTCGCGTTCACGTGTGCGGACGATTACACTGCGGCGATTCCGATCGCGAAGGCGATGGATCCCGCCACGATGGTCGCGGTCAAGATGAACGATCAGCCTCTCGCTATGCCCCACGGGTTCCCCGCGCGGATCATCGTGCCCGGTTTGTACGGGATGTTCCACGCTAAGTGGCTGACGAAGATCGAGGCGGTGCAAGGCGAGGTCCGAGGGTACTGGCAGCAAAAAGGGTGGACGAACCAGGGGCAGATCCACACGACCGCGATCATCGCGACCCCGCCCGACAACACGGTGGTTCAATCGCCTGTCACCATCGGAGGCATCGCGTTCGCGGGCGACCGCGGAATCACCGGCGTCGAGGTCAGCACGGATGGAGGTGGCTCTTGGAAGGCCGCGACCCTCAAGCTCCCGCCGTTGTCGAACCTCACCTGGGTCCTGTGGACGTTCGACTGGTCTCCGAGCCGGAGCGGGTCCTTCAAGATCGTGGCCCGGGCTATCGATGGCGGGGGCATGCCGCAAGATCCAAGCGTCGCCTCGCCGTTCCCGAACGGCTCCGCGGGCTTTGATTCGATCACGCTGCTCGTCGGGTAATTCGACCGAGCGCTGTCAGGTCTTCTTGGCCGCGGAGCGGGTCCAAAGTCCGAGGACGGCAATTGCGCCGCCGACCACGACGGTCGCGGCCCCGATCCAAATCCATGTGGGATTGTTCGTCATGAACGAGCCGCCGATCATGCCGATCCCTTGGAGCGCCCAGACCAAGCCTCCAAGGGCGATCAGGACCCCGAAGACAACCATGAGCTGACGTCCGCGTGAAACCATGCGACCTCAAACTTTGTCTCGTCTTGGATCGGCCAATCAACGGTGGGAATTGCGGTCAGGGGTCGTCTCCGTTCCCCAATCGTAGAGGAGATAGAACCGCTCCGACGCCATCGGCAGGGCTAGGACGCCTACGAGCCACGGGTCCGCCATGCCGACCGCCTGCCAAACTTCGAGGCGTTCGAAGTGCTGCAGCGAACCACGGGCCCGGTGCACCGCTTCGGCGGGGAGAGCCGTCGCTCGATTCAACGGATTCCGCTTGAAGTTCCAGACGGACCAGTCGGCCCACAATCGGGATTTCTTCGGAATCGCTATCGCCAGGTCCGGCGCGAGGACGGTCAGATACTCCTTTCGTACCGATGCGAACGAGCGGTCCATCGAGACGACGGGGATCTCCGAAAGCCCCGCGAGCGTCTCACTCGCCCATCGTTCGTACGCGATCTCGGCGCGGCGCGTCGCGATGCGTTGCGGAAGGGTCGCGAGGACTTCCTCGGTGTGGCGCACGTCGGCGCCGAGGGTGCGGGCGACGGTGCCGTCGGTGCGGTAGACCTCGATCTTCTCCCGGGCTTCGCGCAGCTCGTCCTGCCAGAGCCGTACGAGGTTGTCGTCGCTCTCCAACTCGTCGGACACGGGTCGCTGCGCAGCATCGTTCAGCAGCTGCTCCACGGGTTCCGCCCTCATACTCATTCCTCCGACCCGACCGTCGGGAGCGCCGTTCGGTCAGCCCGCAGCGGTTGGGATGCGCGAGTGCGGGGATAAATCTGCCCGTTACGGAAAGGGAAAAGGATGTCTATGGGATGCGCCCCGACTAGCCGCCCGTCGTCACGAGTCCTTCGTGGGCCTGCCAACTCTTGTACAGCTCCTCGATCTCGTACGGAGGTGCGTGACAGGAGAGGTACCGGAGGCGCGACTGGCCGATGTTCCGGATGCCGTGGCTGCTGCCCGTAGGAAAGTAGACCGCCGTGTCCTTGCCGAGAACCTTCCTCTCGCGGCCGGACGTGACCTCGCCTCGCCCTTCCAGGATGTAGTACATCGATTCGACCGTTCGGTGCTCGTGGACCGGCGTGCTCCCGCCTGGCCGAACGTCGACCACCGTAATCATGAACCGTCGAGAACCGACCGTGGTCGGGCTGATCAGCTGATACGAGAGGCTCTTGTCCCCTTTCAGCGCCTTCGCGTTGCTTCGCCGGACGACTTTCATTGGCGTGTCGTCGGCCGCAACGGGCAGAGGGGATTTGGAGTTTCGCATCGGAGGTTTCCGCACAAGGATTAATGGCCTCTGGCGGGTTCGCGACGCGATGGTCCGCGTGGAAGTCATCGCCTACGCTGCGACCGATTTTCTCGAGGAAACCGACATCACGATTGGAAAGGCTCGTGAGATCGTCGAGAAGTATGCGGTCACGTGGATCAACGTCCTGGATCCTGATGGAAAGACCCTGGAAGAACTCGAGGCGCTTTTCGGATTCCATCCCCTTGCGTTGGAGGATGCGACGAACCAAAACCTTGCGCCTAAGGTGGACGTCTTTGACAATGTCGTCTTCATTGTCGCCCGGACGATCGTGTGGACCGAAGAGATCGGAACGGACCCGATCTCGATGTTCGTCGGGAAGAAGTTCGTCGTGACGATCAACGACAAGGTCTTCCCGCAACTCGAGGACGTGCGGATTCGTCTCCGCAAGAGAGACCCGCGTCTGATGAAGCGAGGAGCTGACTTCCTGGCGTACAGTCTCCTCGATGTCCTCGTCGAGTCGTACTTCCCGCACGTCGATCGGTTGCAGAACATCATCGATGACCTCGAAGAGAAAGCGTTGGGCGACCCGAGTCGGGACACCGCGAGCACCATCCATCAGTTCCGGCGGGACCTGCTCACCCTTCGGAACGCTTTGCGGCCCCAGCGCGATGCGTTCGACCAGCTCGCTCGGACGGAGATCGCGGTCTTTTCGAAGGCGACGAGGGAGTACCTTCGGGACGCGTATGATCACATGATTCAGACGCTCGACCGGCTCGACACGTTGCGCGAGGTGAGCGCGAGTCTGATGGAAGTCTACCTGACGGTCGTCAACAACAGCCTGAACGAGGTCATGAAGACCTTGACGGTCATTTCGACCGTGATCTTGCCGCTGAGTCTGATCGCCAGCATCTACGGGATGAACGTCACGTTTCCGGGGAAGGAAGACGTCGGCGGCTTTGCGGCATCGATCGCCCTCATGGTCGTCGTCGGCGCGGTCATGATCCTGTACTTCCGGCGAAGGAAGTGGTTCTGAGAGATGGCACCCTGGCAATATTCGGACGAGGCTTACAAGGAATACACGCGGACCTCGTGGAACGAGAGCGCGGAGACATACCTTCCTCTGATGCGATTGCTCGAACCATACGGATTCGACCTGCTTGCACGCGTCGATCCGAAAATTCGGGAGACGGCCCTCGATATCGCGACCGGGCCGGGCGAGCCGGCGATGAGCATCGCGCGGA
>DATEGJ010000142.1:0-2351 GCA_035280105.1 Thermoplasmata archaeon | reverse complement strand
GTGGCCAAGTTCCTTCGGCGTGAGATCGTCCAGGTTCGTCACCGGTCGCGCGCCAGTCGCCTTCGCGAGCTTCTTCATGTCGCTCTCTTTCACGCGGCGAACGGCGTAGATGCCTTCCTTTGCCAGGAAATGCTGGGCGACGTCATCGATGCCCTTCTGGCACAATACGACGTTCGCGCCGGACGCCTTGATCTTGTCGACCATCGTCTTGAGGGACTTCTCTTCCTCGTTCAGGAATTGCTGAAGCTTCGCGGGATCGCGGATTCGGATCTCTTCGTTTACCTCGGTCTTCTTGACCTCGAGGGCGCGGTTGATCAGCGCGATCTTCGCGCCGCGCACGAACTTCGGCATGCGCGGATGGACGCGCTCCTTGTCGAGGACGATGCCGTCGATCAGGGCGGTGTCCTTGAGGGTCGCGCCGTGCTTCTTCTGGACCAAGATGTTATCGACGTCCGCGCGGACTTCGTTCGCGACCTCCTCGACGACGGCCTGCACTGCGTCGACCGCGATGCCGGCGAGGAAGTCGGCGTCCGCTCCGACGCTGCGGCCCGACATGGCGGTGCGCGCCATCGACCGAAGCGTCGCCTTGTCGTCCCGCTTGACCGGGAAGGCGAGGGCGTTGAGCCGCTTGATCGCCTCGTTGGCGGCGATCCGGTACCCATTGACGATGATCGTCGGGTGAACGTCCTGCTCGACGAGAGACTCCGCCTCTTTGAGGAGCTCGCCGGCAAGGACGACCGCACTGGTGGTCCCGTCGCCGACCTCGTCGTCCTGGGTCTTCGCGACCTCGACGAGCATCTTGGCGGTTGGGTGCTCGATCTCGATCTCCTTGAGGATCGTAACCCCGTCGTTCGTGATCGTGACGTCCCCGAGGGAGTCGACGAGCATCTTGTCCATTCCTTTTGGGCCGAGGGTCGACTTGACCGCATCGGCCACGGCGCGAGCGGCGGCGATATTGTTGCCGAGGGCGCTCTTCCCCTTCTCCCGCTCCGTCCCTTCCTTCAGGATGATAATCGGCTGGCCCTGCATCATGAGAATTCCTGCTCGTCTATGAGAGGACTTCTATATGAGTCTTTTTACCGTCAGCGTTGCCGCCCGAGACTGCGGGTGGTTCGGATTCCAGCTCGTCGAAGATCCTTGGGTCCAATATTTAAGCTAATCCTTAAGTATTCTCCGTGCCTACCCGACCTCAGATGGCAAAGGTTCGGAGCGTCAGGCTCAACGACGTGTTCGCCGCGCTCGCCCACCCGATCCGCCGCTCCATCATGGAGCGCCTCGCCGAGGGCGAGTGCTCGGTAGGCGAACTGGCGAAGCCCCACAACGTGAGCCTGCCGGCAATCTCCCAGCACCTCCGCGTCCTGGAAGATGCCGGGCTCCTCGAGCAGACGCCGACGGGCCGAGTCCGCCGATGTGCGCTCCGGGCCGCGCCGCTATCGGCCGCATTCTCGTGGATCGTCCAGTATCGGATCTTCTGGGAGGACGCGCTCGACGACATCGCGGAGAAACTGGAACAAGAGGAAACCAACATGACCGAAACCAAAGCAAAGACCGAGACGACGACCGGGACCGTACGATTGAGTCGCGTGTTCAAGGCGCCGCGCGAACGCGTGTTCGCCGCGTTCCTCGACGCCGACGCGATGGCGAAGTGGCTGCCACCGAACGGGTACACGGCTCACGTGTACAAGCTGGAGCCGAAGGTCGGAGGAACATACCGGATGAGCTTCTCATCCCTGGACAAGAAGGACACGCACTTCTTCGGCGGCAAGTTCCTCGAGATCAAGCCGAACGAGCGCTTACGTTACACGGACGTCTTCGAAAGCAACGACCCGGCGATGCAGGGCGAAATCAAGGTGACCATCACCTTCAAGGACGTTCCCGGCGGGACCAAGGTCGACATCGTGCAGGAAGGGCTGCCGAAGGCCATCCCCCTCGATGGAGCGATGACGGGCTGGAGCCAGTCGCTCGAGAACCTGGCGCGGCTCGTGGAGATGTAGGCCAGCGGGAGGAAAGCGTAATCAATGGGCGCGCCATGGGCCGGCTCCCATGGCGCCCCTCTGTCAATATTGCGTGAGGATCCGGAGCTCCGATTCGCGGTATCGCCCCCGACGCGCGACCCACGCCACCGATTCCACGTTCCCTCGCTGCGACTGGCATTGGCGATTTGTGTGTGCCTCCTGCGGGCAACCCCGAATCTTCCATGGGATAGCCTATTGTCCTCGCCGCCGCGAGTTGTTCTGTATCGAGTGCGCGCCGGAGAACCGTGCTGTGCGAAGGAGATTCTGGGGCTGGTCGTACTACTTCTCGCTCCGATGCCGATCGGACACCGCGTGGCACCCGGCCCTCGATCGATT
>DATEGJ010000141.1:0-2269 GCA_035280105.1 Thermoplasmata archaeon | reverse complement strand
CTTCAGTTTCATCACTGGAACCATCGGAGCGGCGATGAGCGGTTCCCTCGGCGTGCTATCGATCTTCGGCACCCTCTTTGGACTGATGATCCTCGTCGTCATCGGCGGCGTCCTCGCAGGAGTCGGCGGCTGGCTCGTCCGGCTCTGGTGGATCTTCCTTCTCGTCGGCGTCGTATCGGGTGCCGGGAGTGCAAACACGGCCCGGGAGCGCGCCGAGCGGACCTCGGATGTACGGGTCCGGTGCATGAGCTGCGAACGCTTGAACCCGGAATTCGTCCGATTCTGCATGTCCTGCGGCAAGCCGATCTGACCGCTGCATCGGACGCGTCGGTTCGGAACCTATTTGAGCCTGGGTCGGGGTTCGCGCGGGTCGATGGGGCTCCTCACCCGCTTCGCTCGACAGTGGGTCGCGGGGGAGACGATGGCGGACGCGATCCGCGTCGCGAAGGAGGCCAACGCCCGTGGCATCGAGGCGCTCGTGAATCATCTCGGGGAGCACTACCGCGAAACGGCCCCCGTCGAAGAAACGACTCGCGAATATCTGCGGTTGCTCGCGACGATGCGCGCCGAAGGAATCCAGGGCGCGGTGAGCCTGAAGCCGACGCAGTTCGGCGTGCTGATTGACAAGGCGTACGCGCTCTCGCAGATGACCCCGGTCCTTGACGCCACGAAAGCGGACGCCCGCGTCCTTTGGCTGGACATGGAGATTTCGGCGACGACCGACGATACGATCTGGATCTGCGAAAGCCTCCTGAAACGGTACCCGCTCGTCGGCATCTGCCTCCAGGCGAACCTGCGGCGGACGGCATCCGACATCGACCGGCTCCTCAAGCTTGGCGCACGCATTCGACTCGTCAAGGGCGCGTACAAGGAAACGCCGGAGGTCGCGTACACCGCCCGAGCCGACGTCGACCGCCAATACCTCGCCCACCTCGAGACCCTGTTCACGCGCGCCCGAGACTTCGCCGTCGCCACGCACGACGGACGGATGATCCAGCGAGCCCTCGATCTCCACCGAGACCATCCGGTCCCGTTCCACTTCGCGATGCTCCAGGGCGTGCGCGATCCGTTGAAGGCCGAGCTCGTCACGTCGGCCCATCAGGTTGCGGAGTACATTCCGTACGGACCCAACTGGCTCCCGTACTTCACGCGGCGGCTCCGAGAGCGGCCCCGGAACGTGATCACGATGTTGCGCTCGTTCGTGAGCGGTTGATACGCTTTTCCCGCCCGCCATCGATGCCGGCCCGTGGACCGGCCCGCGTTTCTGAGGACGATGGCGACGCTCGAGGCATTGTACTCGGTCCCCGACTGGACCCGAGGAATGACGCCGTTCGAGGTCCTGATCTCGACCGTATTGTCACAGAGCACGACCGTGGTGAACGAGCGTCGTGGTCTCAAGGGTCTCCGAGAACGATTCGGGGCGATTACGCCGGAGCGTCTCGCGGCCGCATCGGAACGGGACATCCGGCAGGCAATCTGGCACGCGGGCCTCGCGCGACAGAAGGCCTCGCGAATCCGCGCGATCGCTCGTGCCGTCCTGGCGCGGTGGGACGCCGAGATCGAGCGGGTCTTCGCTTTGCCGACGGAACAGGCCCGCAAGGAGCTGATGGCCCTTCCCGGCGTCGGGCCGAAGACGGCCGATGTCGTCCTCGTGATGTCGGGTGGACATCCGACGTTCCCGGTCGACACGCACATCGCCCGGATCGCGCGGCGATGGAATCTCACAAGGCGCTCTGATTACGAGGCGATTCGCGCTGCGCTTGAGCGATGGACGCCGCCAAACAAGAGGAAAGAGTGGCATCTCGCGATCATCGCCCACGGGCGTTCGCTCTGCAAAGCGCGAAACCCGCGGTGCGAGGCATGCCCCGTCCGATCGGACTGCGACTGGTATTTGCGCCGTCAACGCCGCAGCCATCGCACGATATCTCCGCGTCGCCGCACCGTCCGCGCGACAAAGGGTTAAGACCTGTTCGGAATTAGCGCCCGTCGAGCGTTGATTGTGGGCGTCGCGGATTATGTTCAATTGATGAAATTGCGAATCGATGGGCTCCTCCTCCTTGTCGCCGCAACGGGGTACATCGCGACGAGCAGAGCCTCGATCGACCTTTGGAGATTCGGTGTCCTCATCTTCGCGGGATTCCTTGCAGCCGCCGGGGCGAGCGCGACAAACCACTACCTAGACCGCGACCTCGACTCGGTCATGCGGCGAACCCGGACGCGGCCGCTACCCGAACACCGCATCAACCCGCCGGCCCACGCGCTCGAGTTC
>DATEGJ010000140.1:0-2957 GCA_035280105.1 Thermoplasmata archaeon | reverse complement strand
TTCTCGCTTTGACCCAGGCTCGGCCCATGCGGTCGAGACGATGCGGCAGGCCGCCATAACGGTTTGGATGGATTCGCCCCCACCGGAGACGAAAGCGCTTGCCGCCGTTTCGCAACCCTTGAAATAGCCCTGCCCGCTTCGGTGGCCCCGTGGTCAACACGTACGCGGACGCGGGCGTCAACCAGGACGAGAAAGGGGCCCACATCGCCGCGTTGGTGTCCGCCCTGACCTATCGACGGCGAGGTCTCGGAAAGCCCCTCACGAAAATTGGGCACTTCACCGGACTCGTCGACTTCGGGGCATACGCCCTTTCGCTCTGCACAGACAGTGTTGGAACCAAGGTGCTCGTCGCGAAGGAGATGCAGCGCTGGGACACGATCGGAATCGACTGCATCGCGATGAACGCGAACGACATGATTTGCATCGGGGCGGAGCCGATTGCTTTCGTCGATTACGTTGCAATCGAGAATTACGACCGGGACGTTGCACGCCAGATCGGGATCGGTCTGAATCGGGGCGCCGAGCAAGCAAATGTCTCGATCATCGGCGGGGAAATTGCGGTGGTCCCCGAGATCGTTCGGGACCTCGACCTGGCAGGTACATGTTTCGGAGTCGTTCGAAAATCGAAAATTGTGGATGGCCGATCGATCCGACCGGGCGATGCGATCATCGGGCTGCCGAGCACGGGAATCCATTCAAACGGCTTCACGCTAGCACGTCGTGTGCTGCGGGATTCCGCCTTGACGATCGTCGACCCCGTCGGGGGATCGGATCGACCATGGGGCGAGGAGCTCCTCGAACCCACTGCCATCTACGTCCGGCCAGTCCTCCGCGCATTGCGCCGTCCGGGAGTCCACGGGATGGCCCACATCACGGGAGGCGGCGTCCGGAACCTGGTGCGCCTCAAGAAAGGCGTTGAGTTCCGAGTCACGGACCCTCTTCCCGTCCCCAGGGTTTTCCAGGAATTGCAGACGCTCGGCGGAATTGAGGAGAAAGAAATGTACCAGACGTTCAACATGGGAATGGGCTTCTCGATCGTGGCCGCCGAGGACCGGGCCAAAGACACGATCCGCGCGCTCCGCCCCGACGTCTCCGCGAAGGTCGTCGGCGAGGTGGCCCGCGGAAAAGGTGTGTCGCTACCCGGACTCGGTCTCGAATGGGATTCCTACTGACGGTTCCCTTCGTGATCCCATGAGACTGGCGATCCTGTTCGACATTGACGGGACCCTGATGGACACCCTCGACACGATCGTCGCGGCGATGAATGCAGCTGCCGACGAACTCGCGGTCTCACCCCGATTCACTGCGGGCGAACTTCGGCCCATGATTGGAATGCCGGTGGAGCGACAGCTCGAGGAGCTTCGACGCGTCACGGGCGGGATCGCCCGTGAGTTTGCCGAGCGATACTACGCTCACTTCACGCGACGTGTTGAACGGGGGGTGCGCCTGTATCCGGACGTGAAGTCGACCTTCCCACAGCTCGCGGATCGGCGGATCGGAACGATGTCGACGCGTCGACGAAAGGAGGCGGTCCACATGCTCCGACTCGCAGGCCTCGAGCGATCCTTCACCGCGATCGTCGGCGGCGACCAGGTGGCCCGGCCGAAGCCCAATCCGGACCTTACCCTGTTTGCAGCAAGGGCGCTCCGGACAAAGCCCGCCAATTGCGTCGCCGTAGGAGACAACGCGGTCGACATTTTGGCGGGCCGGGCGGCGGGGATGGCGACCGTGGCGGCGTTGTACGGCTACGGCGACCCGAACGCGTTGCGAGCCGCAGGGCCCGACGCATCCGTAAACCGTTTCTCCGAGCTGCCGGCAATTATGGAACAACTGGATCGACGGGTCACTCCCTGATTGTTTCCGTCGGAGGGCGTCTCTCACGCAACGTTTATGGCGGTAAGCCCCATCCTCGCGAACGTGGCGGAGGCGGGGGCGCGGCGGATGCCGCGATTGAGCCAGCTCCTCGTCCCCGCGGCGGGCGTCGGCGTCGCCCTCGTGCTGTTCGCCCAAGTGGCGTTGCGGCCCCTCGACTTTTTCGTCATCATATTCCTCCTGCTCGGCATCGGTTCGGCGGCGATGACGCCGTTCGCGTTTCGGCTCAAAGGCTGGGCGTGGCGCGGAATTACGGCAATCCTGTCGACGGCGATCGTGTTCGCCCTTCTGTCCTTGGTGCCGTCGATTGTCGGGGGAAAACCCTATGATGGAGACCGCATCGCAATCGTCCTGGTCGCTATCGCGGCGGCGGTCGTCCTGAGTTTTTTCAAGGTGGACTTCGGCGTCGGATCGATGTACCGAATTTACGCGCGGGAAAAGGTGGTGCCGTCAACGTTCCACATCGATCCGAAGAACGACGATGGCTTGCATTGCCCGCGGTGCGGTTCGACCGACCTTCACATCGCGAGCGATGGAAGCGCCTACTGTAACACCTGCCGCCACGGATTCCAACAGCTCCGCCGCTGAGCGGACCCTCGCACAAGCTTTATCGAAACGCCTCTCTTGCTGAGGGTCGTGCCGACGCGCCGCAAGTCTCCTTCTCGCAAGCCGAAAGGAAGGTCCTCGAGCGTTCCGTCGACCTCCGCCACGGTCACGGCGAGCGGGGTGCCCCTCGATGTCGTTGCGGGTCCTGAGCCATTCGACCTGGAGGGATACCTGCGAAACCTCGGCTTTCCCGGGGAGCCACCGTACACCCGCGGCATCCGAGCGACGATGTACCGAGGTCGGCTTTGGACGATGCGTCAGTACGCGGGGTTCGGAACGGCGAGCGAGACGAATCGTCGTTTCAAGTATCTCCTCTCGCAGGGCAACGAGGGCCTAAGCGTCGCGTTCGACCTGCCGACGCAGATGGGGTACGACGGCGACGCCGCAATCGCCCGCGGGGAGGTTGGCCGCGTCGGCGTGGCGATCTCCTCGATTGAGAACATGCGCGTCCTACTGGCGGACTTGCCTCTCGAGCGGGT
>DATEGJ010000139.1:0-5391 GCA_035280105.1 Thermoplasmata archaeon | reverse complement strand
AAGAACTTCTGGCCGTCGTGATTGAGCGCGAGGGCGCTGTGATCGTGTTTCATCCAGCGCATCTTCACGCATCGGAGGCGCAGCTGGACATCCGTCTCGCCGACCTCGACGTGGCGCAAGTGCAAGATGCCGTCCGCCATGAAATCCTCCCCCCATTGCGCGAGGCGCGACGATCCGAACGGCGTCTCCCCGATCAGGAAGGTCGTGAGGCCGAGTTCCTTCAGGGCCGCGAGGAAGTGGAACATCTCCCGCCGGGGGGCCTTGAGGTCCGTGAGGGCGTACAGGGCCTCGAGGCTGTCGATCGCGAGGACCTGGTAGCCGCTCGAGTTGACCGCTTCCTTGACGATCTCGAGGAGGATCGTGAACCAGTCTTTCATCGACTCGGACCGGTGCAGGCCTTTGCGCAACTGGCCCATGTCGAGGATGTACACCGACGCCTCGTTCAGGTCGGGCATGCCCATGCGCGCCGCTCCGGCTCGGAGGCTGTCCATGTCCTGTTCCAGGCTCACGTAGAGGGCCTTCGTCCCGCTCACCCGGGCGTTCTCGTGCATCATCCATAGGATCAGGGAGGTCTTCATCGTCCCCGGTGTGCCGGCGACGAGGACCATGCTGCCTTTCGGGATGCCGCCCCCGAGCGCGCGGTCGAGCCCCTCGACGTACGTCTGGAGGAGAGGGACCTCGACGTCCATCGGCCGGACCACGAAGTCCACGTTATAAAGCGATGGCGTCCTCGTTATCGACGGAGATATTCACCGCACTCACCGCACGATTCCGCGCTGCGCGGCGCGAGCCGCCGGGAAGGAATGCTTTTGTAGGCCCGGACTCTTTCGGCGGCGCGAGAAGGGATGGCCAAGCGGGATGATGCAGCCCTCAAGCTGCTCCGTTGGGAGCTGGAGGGCCACGGCAGCCTCGTCATGGAGGCGATGTTGCGCCACCCCGACAAGAATTTGGCCGACGCGGTCGACCTGATCGAACAGGAGGTTCCGGCTCTGTCCCCGAAAGGCGCGCCCGAGATGCCGATGCCCGAGGGCCCGCGCCCCCGCGCGTCCACGGAGCTCGACGCGCTAAGCCAGGAGTTCCAGACGTTCCGACACCTGCTCCATCCTCGGGAGGCGAAGGAGGTCGAGGCCGCATTGCGGGAGCTCGCACGGACCCGGGACCGCGAGGCGATGGCGTCCCTCCGACGTCGCTTGCGCGCGCTCTCTTTGCAGGCGGCGTTCTGGTCCGAGCTCGCGTCGCGCGACAAGGAATCGAACGCGCTCGCGCTCGTCATCCTGCGAAAAGGCCACGAGGTCCTCGCGAAGTCGGGCCAGACGGCGTACCTCGACCAACCCGAGATCGCGGAGATGGTCCGGCGGGAGTCGGGTCGTCGGTCGAAAGGCACGTTCGTCATGCACCTGCCGGTCGGCCGGCTCGTCGTGATGACGGGCGAGGACACGACGATCGGCGCGCTGTTCCGCCGGGCACCTGGGAAGGACGTCGTCGCGGTCCTCGTGAAGACGGTCGAAGCGATCGAGGAGAACGCGGCGGCCGCCACGAAGACGTTCGGCAACGACGCGCTCGCGGCGAAGTACGCGGAAGCGCTCCTCAAGCTCCTTCAGAAGACGTCACTCTGAGATCGCGCGCGTGATCTCGAACCGGCCGTTGCTCCGCGTGAGCGCGTAGTATCCATGCTCGTGGTGCGCGCGACGCATCTTGACGCATCGCAGGCGCAGCTGCAGGTCCGTCTCGCCTTTCTCAAAGTGCCGCAGGTAAAGGATGCCGTCCGCGAGAAACTCCTCGTCGAACAACGCGAGGCGCCCGTTGCTCCCGGACGGGACCTCGGAGATGAGGAAGCACGTCGCCGAGATCGATTTCAGGAAGCCAAAGAAGTGGAAGAGCTCCCGCCGCGGGTTCTCCAGGTGGCTCAGGCTGTACAGGGCCGCGAGGCTGTCGATCGCGATCAGGTCGAAGCCGTTCACCCGGACGCGCTGGTCGATGTACTTCTGCAGCACGTCGAGCCAGTTCTTCGACGGCTCCTCCGACTTGTGCTCGAGCCGGATCCGGCCGATGTCGAGGATGTACAGCTCCATGTCGTCGAGGCCGGTCATCCCGAGGTCCGTCATCGCGGCGCGCAAGTCCCCCTGGCTCTCTTCCAGCGAGATGTACAGCGCCTTCGAACCCGCCTTGACATTCTCGTACAAGATCGAGAACGTGAGGGCCGTCTTCATCGTCCCCGGCGTGCCGGCGACGAGGACGATCGACCCGCGCGGGATGCCCCCACCCAAGGCTTCGTCGAAGCCCTCGACGTAGGTCTTGAGGCGGTCCATGGGCGAACGACGAAACGAGCCGGGTCGCGCTATAAAGGCGTGACGCGGAGATTATCAGGGGTGAAACGCGTCGGATCGGCGCGCGGTTCGGGCACCCCACCGGCAGGTTCACATCGCTCCTCGCATCTACCTCTAAACAGAGGTAAGACGGGATTGGTCCGTTGAGGGTCGGCTGCGGCCTCCGCGTGCGGCGGATCGACGGGAACGAGTACCTGTACTTCTGGCACTACGAGCGCGAGGAAGGACGGTCGACACGGCGCGAGGACTACGTCGGACCGGCTCGCGACGCCGGGTCGAAGCGCGACGCGGCCCGCAAGCTGCTCGCCTATCATCGAAGGATCCAGTCGGATCTCGCTTCACGGATCGCGCGCCTCGAACGCTCCGCGTAGGGCCATGGTCACATTTCCGTGCGTCCCATCCTTCTACCTCTAAACAGAGGTAGGTCCCCACCTGCGGTCGCTCGCCCGCCATGGGTTATCTATATCCGCAGCTCGGACCTTCGGCGGCCCCGATGGCCCTCGTGGCGATCGCGCAGGCGTTGTGGTTCTTCCTCCCGGCGTACTTCGCGAATCCGATGGCCGTCGTGTTCGGAGGCGGTGCCCCGATCGACTTCGATCGCACGCTCGCCGACGGCGAGCGGGTCTTCGGCGACGGCAAGACGTGGCGGGGCCTCGTCGGAGGAACCTTCGCCGGCGCGCTCTTCGGACTCCTGATCTCCCTCCCGATCACGTACCTCACGCCCACGTCCGATTGGTCGTTCGGATCGCCCGCCGAAGCCTTCGCGGCCTCCGCCGTCCTCGCGTTCGGCGCGCTCCTGGGCGACCTCGCGGGCGCGTTCATCAAACGCCGACGGCATCTGCCTCGAGGCGCGAAGGCGATGGGCCTCGATCAATACGACTTCGTCGCCGGCGGTCTCCTCGCGAGCCTTGCGATTCCGGCGTGGTCGATACCGCGATTCTTCTCCGGATACGCGCTCCTCGGTCTCCTCGCCATCATCGTTATTACGCCGGCCCTTCATCGGGCCGTGAACCTGGTCGGATATCGGATGGGGAAGAAGCATGAGCCCTGGTGAGATCGAACGCGCGCGGTTCGTCGCCGCGTTGAAGGCGACCGGTGCGGTCCAGATCGGGTCGTTCACCTTGGCCTCTGGCAAGACCTCGTCGTACTACGTCGACATCAAGAAGGCGATCACGCGTCCGGACCTCCTGCGGACGATCGCGGAGGCGATGGCCCCGTACGCGCGAACCCCGGATCGCATCGCGGGCGTCGAGTTGGGCGCCGTGCCCATCGCGGCGGCGGTGAGTCTGGCCAGTGGCAAGCCCTACATCATGGTGCGGAAGACATCGAAAGAACACGGCACGAAGCACGACTTCGAGGGCGACTTGAACCGAGGGGACCGCGTGCTGTTCGTCGAGGACGTCGTGACGACGGGCGGAACCCTGCGCGGCGCGATCGAACGATTGCGAGGACACGGCGCGGTCATCGAGGACTGCGTGTGCGTCGTCGACCGCGAGGAGGGAGGGCGCATGCTCCTCGCCGAGATCGGCGTGCGACTTCATGCGCTCCTCGCGGCGAAAGATCTCCTCGCGGCGGCGTGAGGCGTCCGCGACACTTTCGCCCACCTCTCCTCCGAAGGGATTCATACCCCCGGGGGTGCGTTCCCATCAGGGGACCATGGACCCGATCGCCGTCACGTGCGAGAACCGGCCGGGCGTGCCGCAGGCGCTGACGGTCACGCAACTTGCCCGCGTGATTCGCGACACGATCCGCGCGAACCCGATCCTCTCGCGCATCCTGGTGCGAGGGGAGGTGAGCAACTTGCAGGCGGCCCCCGCGGGTCACGTCTTCTTCACGTTGAAGGACGCGACGTCCCAGGTGTCCTGCGTCTTGTTCCGCGAGGACGCGGAGACGCTGGGCTTCGAGTTGGAGGACGGGATGGACGTCGTCGTGTCGGGCGACGTCGACGTGTTCCCGCGGCGCGGGTCCGTCCAGTTGCTCATCAAGGCCGCGACCCCCGCCGGGGTCGGGGCGTTCTGGGCCGCGTACCAGAAGACGCGCAAGAAGCTCGCCGCCGAAGGACTCTTCGACGCCGCGCGAAAGCGGCGGTTGCCGGCCTTCCCGAGTCGGATTGGCGTCGTCACGTCGGAGATTGGTGCGGTCGTCCATGATATCGTCACGATCTTGCGGCGCCGGTACCCGATCGCTCACGTAATCGTCGCGCCCGCGCTGGTCCAGGGACCCGAGGCGCCCGCCAGCTTGCGCCGGGCCCTCGCGTTCGTCGCGGACCGCGTCGACGTGGTCATCGTCGCGCGCGGTGGCGGTTCGCTCGAGGATCTCTGGTGCTTCAACGACGAAAGGCTCGCCCGGGCCGTCGCCGCGTCGCGAGTCCCGGTCGTCAGCGCGATCGGCCATGAGACGGATGTGACCATCGTCGATTTCGTCGCCGATGTGCGCGCGGCCACCCCGAGCGCAGCCGCGGAGCTCGTTTCCCCGGATCGCATCGAGCTCATGGCCCGGATCAACGGAGCGGGTCACTCGCTCGTCCGAGAAATCAACGAGGCCTTCCACCGAAGTCGCGTGCGAGCGGCGGCTCTCGGAGAACGGCTATCGCCGCGCGGGCTGCAGCAAGGCGTCGAAGCAAATCGCGCGCACTTGGCGCGGACGTTCCTCTCGTTGATCGCCGTCGCGCCCCGCGAGGTAACCCGCCAACGAGATCGCCTCGATGGCCTCGGACGCCGCCTCGATGTCTTGAGTCCGCTCGCGACGCTGCAACGCGGATACGCAATCGCGGAGCGGGAGGACGGCCACGTGATCGCCCACGCCGCCGACGTCGGAACGGGCGACGCGCTCGCGGTCCGCTTCCAGGACGGACGGGTTCACGTTCACGTCAACGAGCGCAAGGAGGACCCATGACCGAAGGACCGACGTTCGAGGAATCCCTCGCGGCCCTCGAGGAGAAGGTGGATGCGTTGTCCCGCGGCGACCTGCCGCTCGACCGTGCCCTCGCCGTCTTCGAGGAAGGTCTCGGGCTATATCGCCGCTGCCACGTGATCCTCGCGGACTCCGAACAGCGCGTGACGAA
>DATEGJ010000138.1:0-4295 GCA_035280105.1 Thermoplasmata archaeon | reverse complement strand
GCGAGGT
Source organism: Thermoplasmata archaeon (assembly GCA_035280105.1). GTDB lineage: Archaea > Thermoplasmatota > Thermoplasmata > RBG-16-68-12 > RBG-16-68-12 > RBG-16-68-12. The sequence continues at coordinate 4,288 of DATEGJ010000138.1, read as the reverse complement.
GGTCAGCGCGCTGTTCAATGCGGTCTTCGAAGAGTCGGACGAGGACTGGGACACGGTCCCGGAAAAGGACGAGTTCAACCTGTACAACTGACCCGACGGCCCTCGGACTTTATGCTTTCTCGGCGTTATCCGAGCGCGTGGCCGATCTTCACGATCTTGTCGCGGCCCACGAGAAATGGCGTCTCCATGAGACGGTCAATCTCCAGCCGTCGGAGAATGTCATGAGCGTCCAGGCGCGGGCCCTCTTGGGCTCCGACTTTGCCCACCGGTACACGCTCCCGAGCGAGTTCGTCCCGATGCTCGAGGGCCTCGGGAATGCGTACCGCGGCACACGGTATACGGACGCGATGGAGCGCCTTGCGGACGGCCTCGCGGTCGAAGTCTTCCACGCCGCAACCGCATCCCTCAAGCCTCTTTCGGGGCACCTCGCCGGGCTCCTCCTTCTCCAAACGTCGTGCAAACGGGGCGACCGCGTCCTCGTGATCTCGGCGAAGCACGGCGGGTACGATGGATACATGCCCGGGTTCCTTCCCGATTACCTCGGCCTGACCGTCGACTTCCTCCCCTTCGACGAGCGTTTCTGGAACGTCGACGCAAAAGCGGCGGCCGACCGTATCATCGACTCCCGCCCGCGGTTGGTCCTCGTCGGAGCGAGCATGATTCTGTTCCCGTACAATCTGCGGTGGCTCCGCGGCGCCTGCGACGATGTCGGCGCCCTTCTCGGCTACGACGCCTCCCACGTCCTGGGGCTGATCGCCGGCGGACAGTTCCAGCGGCCGATGGACGAAGGCGTCGATGTATTGAGTGCGAGCACGCACAAGTCGTTCCCGGGACCCCAGGGCGGCTTGTTCCTCACAAATCGCAAGGATCTCTATGATCGGGCGATGCGCTCGATCACCTGGACGGTCCAAGACAACGCGCATTGGAACCGGATCGCCGCGACGGCCCAGACTCTCCTCGAGATGAAATCGTTTGGCGGGGCGTACGCCAGGCAGGTCGTCGCGAACTCGAAAGCTCTTGGGAAACAACTCGACATGTGGGGATTCCCGGTGAAGTTCGCGTCCCTCGGGTATTCGGAATCCCACCAGCTCCACATCGATGCCGCCAAGCTCCAAGAAAAATGGGGCCTCGGGGTTGGTGCTTTCGCAGACCGGCTCGAGACGAACAACCTCATCGTCGACGCGGTGGGCCGGATCGGAACGAACGAGGTCACGCGGATGGGCGCGACGGAGGAAGACATGCAGAGCCTTGCCGGCTTGTTCGTGCGGGCAGCCCGCGGCGAGGACGTGCGGTCCGAGGTCGCCGAATTTCGAGGACGGCTTCGCTTGTCCTTCGTCTTTCCGCAATGACCGCCGCAAAAGGAGATAAGTCGCGCGTCCTCTTGCGGACCGTGAGCAAACCGGATCGCTACCGCCGACAAGCCGTCCTCCCCGAAATCGGCACCAACGGTCAAGCGCGGCTCTCGCGTTCGAACGCGGTGGTGGTCGGCCTCGGCGCCCTCGGCTGCATCTCCGCCGACTTGCTCGCTCGCGCGGGGACAGGCCGCCTCCGACTGGTGGATCGCGACGTTGTCGAGCTCGTTAACTTGCAGCGCCAAACGCTGTATTCGGAGGCGGACATCGATCGCCCGAAGTCGGATGCCGCGGCCGACCGCCTGCGTCGAGTGAACTCCGATATCGAAATCGAATCGATCGCAAAGGATGTCCACGCGGGGACCGTCGGTGAGATCGTGCGCGGCGCCGATGTCATCGTCGACGGAACGGACAATCTCGAGACCCGGTTCCTGCTCAACGAGGCCACGGTCGATACCCACACGTCTTTCGTCTACGGAGGAGCGATTGCCACGTACGGGATGGTGTTCGCGATTCGATCTCCTCAAACCGCTTGTTTCCGATGCTTCAACCCTGCCTCGCCGCCACCCGGGAGTTTGCCGACATGCGAGACCGCCGGGATCTTTAACCCCGTGTCCGCGCAGGTCGGCGCGATCCAAGCGGGAGAAGCCTTGCGGCTCCTCCTCGGGCAACCGCCAACGGGCGATCTCATCGTCGTGGATGGTTGGCGAGCTGACATCGATCGAATCCACATCACCCAAAGGGACAATTGTCCCGTCTGCGTCAAAGGCGAACGAGAACTCCTCGGCGCCAAGAGACCCCAGGTGCTCGCCTCCCTTTGCGGCAGCGATACGATCTCCTTGGACCCGGTTCACCGCGGTCCGATCGACCTCGAGGGGCTCGCAAACCGTCTCGGGACCCTGGGCACGGTCAAGCGGGCAGGCAGCGTCCTCGTGGCCGATGCGGAAGGCCGTCGGCTCACGATCTTCGCTGACGGCCGGGCATTGATCCGCGGCGTGAAGGACGAGACCGAAGCCCGCTCGGTCTACGCAAAGTACGTGGGGATCTGAGATGGCAGGATCGGGCGTGCTCCTTCTCAGCGGCGGGTTCGACAGCCCGGTCGCCGGTCACCTGATGGCCCGCCAAGGCCTCGGACTCATTGCCGCGCACTTCTCCCTCGAGCCTATCACCGACGACGCGGCCGCGATGAAAGCCCGGGCGCTGTGCGGCATCCTCGGGATCCCCGGGCTGTACGTCGTCCGGGTCGGCGAGGCTTTTGCGGAGGTGGCCCACGCAGCGAATCGACGTTTCTACTTCGTTCTGACGAAGCGGTTGATGGTCCGCCTCGCCGATGCAATTGCGGACCGCGGGGGCGCGAATGTCCTCGTGACAGGTGAGAACCTCGGTCAAGTGTCCAGCCAGACGATTGCGAGTCTTCGCGCGATCGACGCGGTCGCGCGCCATCCGATCCTCCGCCCGCTGATCGGGTTCGATAAGCAGGAGATCGTGGATCGCGCCAAAGCGATCGGCACCTACGAGGTCTCGAAAGGTCCGGAGATCTGCGACTTGCTGGGGCCGCCTCGGCCAGCGACCCACGCGCGGCTGGATCAGATCCTCGAGGAGGAGAAGAAGCTCCCTCTCGAATCGCTCGTCGCGTCGTGCCTCGCGGGACTCGAGGCAGAAATCTTCAAACGAAACGCGGTGGCTGGTCGCGTCCCCTCCGTTGCGAGGACGGCGTCATGACGTATTATCTGCTCAAGCCTTGTCGGACCGCGACTGCGTTTATCTCGACGCTGAAGAAACCGAAGCGGGTCGACCTCTCTCTCGCCGCGGGCCGATTGCGCAATGGCGGCTGGAACGTCAACGACGTGAAGGTCATGCTCATCCTCGAAGGCGAGCCTGAGCTGACGGTCTATGAGAGCGGCAAAATCCTGGTCAAGACCGACGACGAACGGCTCGCGCGGGAAGCGATCGACCGGGTGTACGGCGTCCTGGGTCTGTCCGCGGCCGCCCAGACGCGATCCGACCTTTCCGGGTGAGACGACTTCAACCGCGGAGTGCGATGAGCAAGACATCCACGACGAAGAGGAGGACGACCAACACTTCCAAGATGAGAAGGCGCCGGGCTTCGAGTTCCGCCTGGGCGACTTCGTAGATCTCGCTGAGGTCCTTCATTTTGTCCTCGACGTTCCGCCGCCACGATTCCAGCTCGAACTTCGTTACGCACGCGCGGTAGACCTTGCCGAGGAACCAATCGCCCCAGAGCTTCGAGATGTTGTCGACTTGGAACGTCGCCTCCGCGAGGTCCATCCGTACCTCGGCAAGCTCTTTCACGGTCCCATACCCGCTCCGCAGGAGCGAACTCCGGGCGATGTAGTCCTCGAGGTCGTCGTACGCCCGATCGACGGTCTTGTCGAGGAACGCGTCGTAGGTCCGTAGTTCGAGCAATTGGATGTTCGCGATCTCGAAGACCGTCAGCGTGTCCTCGTACGTTGCGCTCGGTTCGACCACCAGGGCGGCGTCCCATTCGACGACGATGAGGTCATCCTGGTAATACGAGAACCACGCCTTCCAGGTGTCCGCGACCTCCTCGTCGCTGATCGCGTCGGGGCGGGGATCGTTCGCGAGGAGCGCAGTGACCTCCCGTCGCAGGGATTCGATGAAGACCCGGACCGGTGTCTCCGAGACGGAGATACAGTAGACGGTGTAGGGCTCGGGGTCGACCTTTACGTCGTACGCATCGTGCAGGAACGGTACGAGGTCCTCGATAATTCGCGCGACAAGCCGGGCGCAGTACTCGTCCAAGCTCTCCTCTTTCACTTGGTTCCGAATTCGCAGGGACGCGAAGGGACGAATCTCCCGGAGCGAGGCGGCATCGAACGGCGTGCGAACGACGACCGCGAGAGCGCCGACTCCGTAGAGCTTGACCGTGATGCCGATCGTAAGCGGTCCGAGAT
>DATEGJ010000137.1:0-8613 GCA_035280105.1 Thermoplasmata archaeon | reverse complement strand
TTGATCGGGCGCTTCGTAAAAGAGTCCGAGGCGCCGCACCAGGACATCGGAAAGAGAGACGGCCATCTCCTCCTGAAGCGCGAGGTCAATCTCCGCCCAGATGTGGGGCGCTCCTTCTACGATCCGATCCCGTCCTCGGGGCGCGTCGAGGTATTGTCTCAGACGATCGGGCGCGACGCGACCTTGCAAATGCAATGCGGTGGGTTCATCGAGGCCCAAGGCAGTGAAGTCGTCGAGCGGTCGCTCCGCAGGACCCAGTTGTCGATTGCTCGTTTGGCTCCGCAGACGCTTCCCAAGGCGCGCCCCGATCCGGTCGATGACGTCTTCGGCCATTGCACGATGGGTCGTCAGCTTTCCACCCGCCACGGAGATGAGGCCGTCCGCATCTTCAAAAATGGCGTGTTCGCGGGACACATCCGATTCGGAAGAGGGCGATGCTCTCGCCCGAACCAACGGTCGGAGTCCAGCGTAGGCGCTGACGATGTCGTCGGGTCGCACCTTCGCTTCCGGAAACGCATCGTTGACGACGTCGAGCAGGTAGCGGACATCATCGATCGACGGCAGGACGTGTTGGGGATCCCCGGAGAAGTCCGTGTCCGTGGTTCCGACGAGGGTCAGATCGCCCCACGGAATGACGAAGACCATACGACCGTCTCGGCGCGTACTCAGGGCGAGCGCGTGGCGGTTTCCCACTTTCGATCGGGGCAAGAAAATGTGACTCCCCTTCGTGGGCCGGATCGTTGGGTTAGGCCGCGGAGGGCGTAATCGATCGAGCCAGACCCCGGTCGCGTTCACGACGATGCGCGCTCGGACCTGGACGATATGCCCGGTGACGACGTCGCGGACGCGAGCACCCCGGACCCGAGCGCCTTCTCTCAGTAGTTCGACGACCTCAACGTAGTTGGCGACGACCGCTCCCGCGAAAGCGGCATCCTGGACAATCGCGAGGACGAGACGCGCGTCGTTCGTCCATGCATCGAAGTAGACTCCGGCGCCAGAGAGGCGGTTGGTCGCAAGCTGGGGTTCGCGCTCTCGCGATTCATCCGGGTGGAGCCACACACGCCGCGGGACCGCCTTCTTCCGCGAGAGGATGTCGTAGAGGAAGAGACCGAACCGGAGGACCAATGGCCTCGGAGGACGGTCCTTGTATGCCGCGATGAGGAACGGGAGCGGATGCACGAGGCTTGGCGCGTTCTTCAGGAGAAGGTCTCGCTCCTGAACGGCCTGTCGCACGAGACGCACGCGATAATCGCGGAGGTACCGGAGGCCGCCATGGACGAGTCGGGACGTCTTGCCACTTGTCCCACCGGCGAAGTCGCCTCGCTCGACCAATGCGGTGCGGAGACCAGCGACGGCCGACTCGCGCGCGATTCCCGCGCCGACGATCCCACCACCGATGACGAGGACATCGAAGGATTCCTGCGCCATCCGCTCGAGGTTCGCCGCGCGCGTGCGGCTCGAGAACTCCGTCGTGCGCGCCTCCATGTGATGCGGCGAAGATTGTCGGCCAATAAAGACGTTCTCCACCGGTTGGATCCGTCGGCTCCCCAAAACGTTAAACACGGAGGGGCTATGCGGCGGCATCGGCGGGACGATGATCGACCGCGAAGCAGTCGTGGAAGTCCTCGAAGGCTACGATCCGGCGGCGATCCACATCGCCACGATCGGGTCGCATTCCGCCCTCGACGTTTGCGACGGCGCGACGGAGGAAGGGTTCCGCACGCTCGTTGTGTGCGAGAAGGGCCGCGCCACCCCGTACGCGAGGTACTTCCGCTCGATCCGGGACAAGGAAGGCCGATCGACGCGCGGCACGGTCGATGAGGCACTGGTCCTCGCCAAGTTCGAGGAGGTCCTCTCGGATCGAGTCCAAGAGCGCCTTCGGCAGTCAAATGCCGTGTTCATCCCGAACCGCTCTTTCAGTTCTTACGTCGACCTCGATGGGATCGAGAAAACGTTTCGAGTCCCCCTGTTTGGAAGCCGCAATCTCCTCCGTACGGAGGAGCGGGACTCGGATCGGAGCTACTACTGGATCCTCGAGAAAGCGAAGCTGCCCGCGCCGGAGAAGCTCGACGATCCAAAGGATATCGACTCGCTCGTCATTGTGAAGTTGCCTCACAAAGTCAAGCGGCTCGAACGAGGGTTCTTCACCGCGGCGAACCACAAGGAATTCCAAACGAAGTCAGAGGCGTTGTTGAAGCAAGGGGTGATCTCGAAGCATGACCTGAGGGCGGCCCGCATCGAGCGCTACATCATCGGCCCGATCTTCAACTTCGATTTCTTCTACTCCCCGATCGAGTCGGAAGCGGAGAAGCTCGAGCTGCTAGGCGTCGATTGGCGGTTCGAGACCTCCCTCGACGGACATGTCCGATTGCCGGCCGATCAGCAACTCACACTGAACGAGGCGGAGCGAATCCCGGAGTACATCGTCGTCGGCCACAACACGGCGACGTTGCGGGAATCGAGTTTGAAGGATGTGTTCGATCTCGCGGAGCGGTATGTGAAGGCGACGCAGGAGCACTTCCCGCCGGGCATCATTGGGCCGTTCACCCTCCAGACTGCGGTCGACAAGGACCTGCGGTTCTGGATTTACGACGTGTCGCCGCGGATTGGCGGCGGGACGAACGTTCACGGGTCCATCGGCCATCCGTACGGCAACTCCCTCTGGAGGAAACCGATGAGCACGGGTCGACGGATCGCTCTGGAGATCCGGCGCGGGATCGAGAGCGGCAAGCTTGCCGCCTTGGTGACGTAGCGGCGGCGTTCAGAGTCTAAGCGCGTTCCTCGACGTGGTGCTTCAATCGGTCGATGATGTCGTTGTCGGCCTCCGCCATCATCCGGTTCATCATCCCGCTCATCAACCGCATCAGCCCGCGGCCTTGCATCTGGGCCTCGTAGTGGACCGCGGTCGACTCTTCCTTCGGAGTCAGGCGGAATGAAATCTGTCCCTTCATCGGCCTGCTCTCCACCTCGAGGTCGAGGCGGGACGGCTTCTCGAAGCCAGTCACGCGGATCGTCGACTCGAGCGTGCGCTTGCCTGCGTTCCGCGTCTCCCGCCACACCGTCCCTTGTCGGAACGGACCTGGCGTCACGACGTCGATGCGCTCGATGGCCGGCATCCACTGCCGCGTCTGATCCAAGTCCGAGATGACGGAGAATACACGTTCCGGGCTCGCATGGATGACGCCATCACGGGTGAAGGCCATATCCGCGCGGAGGACGCCGCGAGTAATAAAGGTCGCGGCGAACCAGGCGGACGGTTTGTCAAGCCGCAGCCTCGGGTGGCGAACTTTCATAGGTTCAGAGGAAGTGGCAGCCGACGTCAGAGGGACCACGCGGGATGCTCGAGTCGATCTTCTGGTTCGTCGCGATTGCGATCGGCTTCATCACCCTGAATCAGGGCGCGAAATTCATTACGGATTGCGCGACGCAAATCGCGGGGAAAGTCGGACGGAGTCGGTTCGTCGTCGGGGCGCTGCTCGTGTCAACCTTGTCCGCGCTGCCGGAACTCCTCGTGAGCGGCATTGCGGCGGAGGAAGGGAGTCCGGACCTGGCGCTCGGGACCGCGCTCGCCTCGACGGTCGTCACGATTGCGTTCGTCATCGGCGTCAGTGCGTTGGTGCGGCCGATCAAGACCTCCCGCGAAATCGTCCTGCGCGATGCGGTATTCCTCGCCGTCGTGACGTTGGTCGCCGCCACCCTGTTGCTCGACGGGAACCTAACGCAATACGAAGGCATCGCCCTGATCGCGCTCTTCGTCCCGTACACGTTGAACCTCGCCATCTCCCAGCGCACCGGACCGGAGGAGGAGATCCAGGAGCGCGTGGCGGACATGAAGATCGGGCTCGAGTTCACGGGCTGGATCTTCGGGCGGAAGGTCGAGATCCGGGCTGGTCCCGGGTGGCTCATCCTCGGCGTCCTGTGGTCCGTCATGGGTGCACAGTTCCTCGTCCGCGGGGCGATCGGCGTGTCGGAGGTCGCCGGCCTGAGCCCCTGGTTCATGGGGATCACGGTCGTCGCCCTCGGGACGTCCCTACCGGACATTGCGGCGGGCTACCATGCGACGCGACGCGGATACACGGACCTCGTCCTCGGAGAGGGGATCGGCGCGAGCGTCGTAACGACGCTCCTGACCCTCGGCGTCATCGGGATCCTGCGGCCCGCAGCCCACTCCGTCGAATTGCTCCTGCCCGTCGTCGGCGCGATGGTGCTGACGTCCTTCTTGCTCCTCGCGCTCATGCTCGGGGAGTGGAAGATCACATCGCGGTCCGGCGCCGTGTTGACGTCCAGCTACTTCGCGATGGTCGCGTTCAACGTCTTCTGGTTCCGCGGCTTCTCGTGATCAGTAGACCGCGCCACATCGGACGCAGGTGAGTTTGCCGTCGCCTCGAGACACGAGCTGACCGCCGCATGCGGTGCAGAACTTCATTTCCTTCACGAGGCGGCCCTGTTCGTCCCACTCGTGTTGCGGCCACGAGCTCGGTGTCGGCGCTTGGCCCGGCCATCCTGCACCCGGGGCGGTAGCGGCTCGGGGCGAACCCGGTGCGGGGGGTGGCGCCTGCGGCGTCGGGGCGCGGGGCATCGTCATCGGGTACGGCGCCGCGTGCTGCATCATCCGGAACTGTTCCTCCATGTACGCGCCTTGGTCGACGCGCGTCACCGTCGTGCGGGCCAGTCTGTCGAAAGCTCGTTGGCGGGGATCGCCGTGCATGACGGCGCCGATGAACAGGTCGACGAGGAAAACTGGCCCGTAGATCTTCGAGATGTTTCGGACCAGGGTGTGGATCAGGTCGAGGTTCCCGTCCAACGCGACGACTCGGAGGGCCATGAGCCGCTTGCCCAACGTCGCTCCGAAGACAGCCTCGAGGAGCATCGAGTATCCGAACCAGATGAGTCCGAAGAAGAGCGGCGACAACCACCAGGCCCAAGTGAACACGAGCAGTGGGATCGCGAGGACGGTCCCGATGCCCGCGACGACGATTCCATCGATGAGGGCCGCGATGAAACGTCGGATCCAATGCTCCTGCAATGCAGGGTTGCGGCCGATAAGGTCTAACGCTGAAGGCATAACAAACCCGTCCCAAAGCGCCGATATCCTCCGGACGTTGATAAAAGTATTGGCAGAATAGTCAACGTCGTTGCGGCGCTCTCGCCGGGAGAAAATCACGACGCCGGAGGACCCGACTAATATTTACATCGATGGATGGAAATCAGTCCGCCGAATCTCCGGACGGTTCTGGCGGCAGCTCTTCCTCGACGCGCTGCGACCGGCGCAGGAACTCGTTCGGCACCTCTTTCGTCGTGTACACGGTCTTGCCAGCTTTGTGGATTACGACGCCGCCATCGCGCGCCGCCTTCGCGTTGATTTCGAGGATTAGCGGCGATTGAATGCGGACCCGCCCCGCTTCTAAGGCGGCCTCGTAGGTTGCGCTTAGGTGGACCATCTTTCGGTCGGACGGCCGGAGCCCCGCTTCCATGAGGATGTGACTTTCTTCTTCCGTCGTCGGATAGTAGAGGACGTCGGGGATTCCCTCCGTTGGCAGGTCAAGGTCGATGTCCATCGAATGTCCGTAGGTCGCGCGGATTTTGCCGTCCTCGAACTGGTAGCGTCCTTTCGGATCCGTCTCGATGACGCCGACGATGTGATGTTGCCGCAAGAACCGGAACCGGCGATTTCGGATTTGCACGGCGGTCAAGAAGTCTCGCAGGTCGACCCAGCCGTGAGCATCCATCTCGAGGCCGTATCGCTGCGGGAAGTGTCGGAGCACCCCGGCCATCGTCCGTCCGAGGATCTCGACCTCCTCGTCATTCAGCAGGAACTTGCCCTCATCGCCGCAATGCGGGCAGAACTCGTCCCGGAAGTATCCATGAGAACGGCATTCCTTCAGCAAGTCGCTCCCCTCTGTGGACCCGTGATATTCGACGTCGGTTTATCTAGTTTCGTCCCCTCTGTTCTCTTCCAGTTCGGATTCTCGGACGACTCGGAGGCCGAGGTGTTCGAGGCGTTCCTCGAGGATCCGAATGTCCGGTTTGCGGATCGTCTTGCGGTGCACGTATGCGAGCGTCGCGCCATCCGTGCGTTCGACCGCTTGGTCCACGATGTCGATGTTGGCCTTTTCTAGCGCGTACGCCGGGAGAAGGTGGCCGAACGCAATTCGACGCGCAAGGGCGAGATCGGTGTGCCGCGGGACGTAGTGGCCGCCGCCAAGCCCGACCGCGATGGGGCCATCGGTCGGCTCCAACGCCACGAGGACTTGTGCGATCGCCTTCGAGGCTCGGAGATCGGCCCACTCCCGCTCGGTACTCCCCTGCTCGATGTAGAAGGTGGGGGCGGTCAGGTAAGGACCGTGATGGGTCGCCTCGAACGTGACCTCGTACGGCGGGTTCGCCGCCGCCTTCTTCAGCGCACGAAGCGCCGCCGTCATGAACCGAGGGGCGGACGGGACGAGCGTTCGCGGCTGACCGCCGAGTTCCGCCGCGGTCGGGTTTCCGATCGGGTGCACGGTGAGGCTCGGTCGTGCGCTCTCCGATCGGTGCTTCGACAGATAGACGATGAGTTCGACTCGTTCTCCGTACGTTGTTTCGAGATCGCGGTCCAAGTGGTCGCGATCCAGATGGATCCCTGCGATCGTGATGAGGACCGTGTCCCGTAGCCGCCACGCGGCCTTGCCTTCGAAGGGCTCCTCTCTATCCCACGACGCGATTTTCAGGAGCTCGGAGGCTTGGTGGCGGCTCGCCTCGTCCGCCTCGGATGCAACGAGGTATCGCATCGCTCAGGAGAAGACCTCTGGTCCCATCTCCTTTCGCCGGCTCCCGCCCTGCACAAACTTTATGCGGCCCCCTCCGGTACGCGGACGAGACCCCATGGTGACGGTCACCTTTCTCGCCTCGGTCCAAGGATATCAGCAAGACCGCATCCTGGAGATCGCGGACCGGTTGAAAGCCGATCACCCGGAGTGGACCATCAAGGTCCTGTCCCCCGAGGAGACCCAGCCGTTCCTCCCGAAGTACAAACTGAAGTTCGGCCCGGCGATCCTCGTCGGCGACCGCATCGAATTCGTCGGGATTCCTCGGTATCGGATGCTCGTCGAGCGGGTGGCGATGGTGGCCGCGGGCAAGCTTTCCCCTCGGACAGCGGCGCCGCCTCCCGCTGCACCGGCCCCCGCGCCGGTGGCACGACCCGCGGTCCCTCCGCGGCCGAATCCGCCCGCGCCTTGACGGCGAGTGCTCACATTCGCCGCGGTCACGAATCATTCCGATCCGACAAGCAGTCTTTCCACTGGAGAATTTCCTTGCCTCGAAAACTTTATCAAATTAGCTTCCCATTGATTCCCTGGGTTGAACAAAGCGGCCGCCCATTCGGGTGAGCGGTCGACAGGGAAGGAGCGCGAATTCCCCCATGAGCGTCGAGGACGAGTTCGAAGACACGCGGCGTGCGATTCACCGCATGCTCAAGGATGCGTTCGAGGGAAAGCTCGGCGTGTTCCGAGAGCCGTTCATCTACGGATTCACGACCCGAACGAGGGAATCACGATTCGAGGCACCGCGGCCTGCGCTCGAAGGGGAGGAGATCAAGACGCGCGATCCTCTCGTCGATGTCATCCTGACGTCGTCCGCGATCTTCTTGACCGCGGAGATGCCCGGCGTCTCCCGTGACCAGGTTCGCGTGCGGCTCGAAGAGGGAAAGCTCCTGATTGATGGTGAAGGGGATCGCGAGTATCTGACGAAAGTCGACTTGCCCGACGACGCGGACCGCGACACCCTGAAGTACACCTTCACCAATGGTGTCCTCGACGTCGTCATCGCCCGGAAGCGGACGTCTCTTTGACGTCCGTGGACCGAGGGCGGTGCGGCGGGGGTGCGGACGTTCCCTCCACGGACAAGATCACCCGCAAACTGAACCGGCTTCGCAAGATCGAGGCCGGGTACCGTGCGGACATCCGCCGGGCGCAGCAGGCGATGCGCCTTGGCACGGGAGACCGCACGAAGGCGGAGAAACACTTTGAGAAAATCCGCCATCGACTCGAGATGAAGATCGATCGGCTGCAGCCGAAGATCAAGGACCTGACGAACCGCAAGGCGGAAAGCCGATAGACACCCCGCGAAGGCTAAAGCGGCGCGGGCGATTGCTGGCTCGATGGCCGAGACGGATGCCGATCGCGCGGCCGCGCTCGAGCGGATTGCGCGGGCGGTCCGCGGGTGCACGTTGTGTCGGCTGCATCGGGGCCGCACCCGCGCGGTCCCAGGCGACGGGCCCTTCGACGCGGAGGTCGTCCTGATCGGGGAGGCTCCGGGTCGCGAGGAAGACGCGACGGGACGGCCGTTCTCGGGCCCCGCCGGCAAGATCCTCGATCGCGCCCTGAACGCGGCGCGGGTAGCGCGGGGGTCCGCCTTCATCACGAACATGGTGAAGTGCCGGCCTCCCGCAAACCGCGCGCCTCGGAGGGACGAGATCGACGCGTGCCGGCCCTACCTGCTGTCGCAGCTGGCGACCATCCGGCCCAAGGTCCTCGTGACGATGGGATCGACCGCGTTGCACGGTGTCCTCGGCTCAGGACTCGACCTGAGGGCCGCTCGCGGGAAGACCCTCGCCTTCGACGGCGTCCCGGTCGTGAC
>DATEGJ010000136.1:0-4227 GCA_035280105.1 Thermoplasmata archaeon | reverse complement strand
CGCCTGCTTCCGCGTCCATCCCATCGCGTGCATCCCTGTGTCGACGACGAGCCGGCACGCGCGCCACGCATCGTACGACAGGACACCGATCCGGTCGAGGTCCGCGGTGTACAGCCCCATCTCGTCCGCGAGGCGCTCCGTGTAGAGGCCCCAACCTTCGATGAACGCCGTGACCCCGAGGTGCTTCCGGAACGCCGGGAGGCCTTCGAGCTCTTGCGCGATTGCGATCTGCAGATGATGCCCCGGGATCGATTCGTGGTACGCGAGGACTTCCGCTTCGTACCGAGGCCGGGTTTCCGGCGCGTACGTGTTGATGTAGTATCGTCCCGGCCGCGAGCCGTCCGCGGCGGGCCACCGGTAGTACGCGATCGTCGAGTGCTTCTCCTCGTGCGGTTCGATGCGGACGACCTCGCACTCGGCTTTCGGCAGGCGACCGAAGTAGCGCGGAATCGCGCGGCGAGCGCGGGCGAGGGCCTGTCGGGCCTTCTCCTCGACCTCGTCGCGCGTGCGGAAGTAGAGCTTCGGATCTGTGCGGAGTCGCTTCAGGACCTCGACGCGGTCTCGAGTCCCGAGCGCTTTCTCTCCGAGGGCCTCGAGTTCGCGATTGATTCGCGCAACTTCCCCCATTCCCGTTGCATGCACGTCGGTCGGCGAGAGGTCGAGCGCGGTGTAGAAATGGATTAATCGTGGATACACCGCGCCGCCTCCCGGGACGTGCATGAGGCCCGGTCGGTCGTCCGGGCGCGCTCTTGGGAGGATCTCGGTCTTCAGGACATCGAGGAGCCGGAGGAACGCCGGCCGAACTCCGTCTCGCACCGCGAAGGTGAGGCCCTTACGAAACGCCGCACGATCTTTTGGCGTCCATTTCGGCTGCGGAGTGGCGAGCGGTTTTAGGAGGGGCCACGCGTCGATGGGCTTCGCTGTGACGTCCTCGACTTGTTCGATGACCTTCATGACGCCGGAACGGACGGCGACCTTGCCCGCCTCGAGTCCTCGCCGGAGATTCGCGACATGGTCATCCAGGTACGAGGCCATCGTGCCCCACCGCGTGATCATGTTGCGTCCGCCGATCGCGGTGCGAAGCGGCTGAAACGACTCGATGTCAAGGAAGAAAACGACTGGCCCATTCAGCGGGTCGATTGTCCACTCCTCCAGGTCCGACCGCGACCAATCTAGCTCGGTGCGAATCGACGTCATCAGCTCGGAACGCGTCGTCCGTTCGGCCGGCTGAAGTCCCGCCTCCGGGATCGCGAGCACTTTTTGGTGAAACCCTTCGAGCTGTCTGATCCACCTGGCGCGGCCTTCCGGCGTGATGTCCGGGAGCCTGTGATCATGGCCGCGCACTCCGATGGCCGTCGCAAAAATCGGGCTCTGCTGGAGGTATGCTTCCCAGTACGTTCGCGTGAGCGGCGTGAGTCGATGGGACCCTGCGGCGCTCTTCGTTGACTTCGTCACGGTCGACACCACCGCCGCATTTTGCGCAAGCACGCCTTCTTGTCGTCTGGCGTGCCTTTGAAAATTTCGAGCGTGATGGGTCCGTCATAGCCTCGGGCCGTCAACGCGCGAACATCGCGCTCAATATCGATCATCCCTTGGCCGAACGGGAGGTGTTCGTCCCCTGCCTCCCCGTGGCCGCCGTGGTTGTCGTGGATGTGAACGAGGCCGAGGCGATCGGCGAGCGCGCCGAGATACGTCCGCGCTCCGTCCGCGCGTTTGTCGAGGTGCGCATGTCCCACATCGAGGCAGTACCGCAGGCCTGGGACCGCGTCGAGGACCGGTCGCAGGACCTCGGGCGGTTCATCGACGTTTTCCACGGTCACGACGACGCCGCAGTCGTCTGCGGCCTTCACCAAGTCGGAAAACCACGAAGCCTTCGCTTGCGGCGACGTCGCGGGCGCGGATCGCGCCTCGAGGAAGTGCGCGTTGAAAACCTTGATCCCGACAGGGGCGAGGGCGTCCAGGAAGCCGACGAACCGGGCGAGGTCTGCTTGGTGAAAGCGGGAAGGGGGAAGATGCGCCGTCAAGAGGGGCAGTCGCTTGGATAGCGTGCGGGCCTCGTCAGCCAATTTCGCCGGTTCGCCAGTGAGCCAGGTCAGATCGAGTTCCGCGTAATCGAAGCCCGCCTCGCGAATCTCGTCGACCTGTTTCGGGAAAGGCTCCCGGCTGTACGTCGACGCGCCGATGCGCACGGTGCGTCCGATGGTCGGGACCGGTATAAGGATTCCCGCGCGTGCGGCCTTCATGAGCCAGGCCGCGATGATGCCCCGTGGTTTTCGAGGTCCTGCTCGCCGTACTCGCCGGTGTCGGGATCGGGCTCTCCCTTGCCGCCCCGCCCGGCCCCGTGAACGCGATCATCGCATCGCACACCGTGACGCGGTCGTTGCGCGCGGGCATCCTTGTCGGTTTGGGAGCGACCACCGCAGACACGATCTTCCTGTCGGTCTCGGTCCTCGCCCATTCCGCTGTTGCCGGCATTCAGGGATGGATCCCGTTCATCGCCCTATTCGGCGCCGGGTTCATGGTGTACCTCGCGTGGAGTACCGCAAAAGCCTGGCGCGGCGCGGACGCGATTCTAGATTCCAAACCGGAGGAGCGCGCGAAATCCTATGCGACGGGTCTTTCGGTGAACATCACGAGCCCGTATCCGTTCATCTGGTGGCTCACGGTCGGACTTGTCTTGATCGACCAGCTTGGCCCGGCCGTCCTCATCGGATTCTTCGGCGGGTTGATCCTGTGGATCACCGTATTCCCGCTCGCATTGCGGCAGGCTCAGCGCCACATCGCGCAGGCCTACTACGCGGTGCTCCTCTTCTCGATTGTCTGCCTCGTCGGCTTCGCGGCTTGGCTCGTGTGGTCCGCGCTCGTCGCCTTGCGGTGAATCCGCGGGACCGGCCGCCTTAGGCGTGTTGCTCAAGGTCCCGCATCATCTGCTCGAACTGCTCTCGCGTGATTTCGCCGCGCGCGTAGCGGGTGCGGAGGATCGCGTGCGCGTCGTCGTGGTAACGGTAGTATCCGCCCCACGGTCGCCCGTACCAACCCCACCCGCCGCCCCACCAGCGGAAGCCCCAGAAGAGAAAGAACAGGAGGAAGATCCACCAGAAGCCAAACGGGAAGAACACGAATCCGGTCCCGGGGGCGCGGAAGACGAATGCGACCAGCGACACGGCGATCGAGACGGCGACCAGTACGAGGAGGCCGACGAACACCCAGCCGAGGACGTGTCGCGGATGGATCCCGGTCCGCATGCTCATGTCCGACCGCCTCCCTCGGCGATGGCGAGGAGTCGTTCTGCGACCTTCCGGATCCCCTCGCGATACGGTTGCAACTTCGACGCGTCCGAGGCCTTCAGGTCCTCGAAGTACGACGCGAATCCTTCCATCTCACTCACCATGTCCGGAATCCCACGTGGCCGGCCCCGTCCCATGCCAGGCATCCAATCGAATTCCTCGCGGACCTTCGGGTTCAGTTCGTACCGACCGTCGTCCCGCTTCTGGATCAGACCTTCCTGCTGAAGATCGGCCAAGAGCGGATAGATCGAACCCGGCGACGGCCGCCACCATCCTTGGGTCATCTGCTCGATTTCGTCCACGATCTCCGCCCCGTTCTTGGGAGAGCGGGCGATCAGGGAGAGGGTCCACATCCGCAGACCCCGCCGTCCGTGCATCTTCCAACCGAAGGGCCACATGGGTATCGCTATTCCGATATAGGAATACCGATATATCAAGGTTCGTAGGGATTACCGAACCGCGTGTCGGCCCTTTCTTCGACTACCATCCGAGGCGCAGGTGCTCGACCGCCCGGATTTCCCGCGGCGGGCGTGTCGCCTCAAGGCCGAGGATCCGCGGCACCCTGTGGACAAAATCGTCGAGGGTCGTCTGGTTCGGCGGCACGGACGCGTACCATTCTTGCGTCCCCGTGTCGAGGCGGTGGATGAGGACGCCTCCTTTCCCGTGGGCGATGCGGATCACGCGGTCCGCGCCTTCGTACAACTGGCGCCGAATCGATTTGCGGCGGTGGAGCTTCGCCAAGCCTGCGTTCGTGACGAGGCCGACGACGTCTCGGTCCGTGACGGTCTGGCGGATCGCCCGCATCGACCGCTGGAACAGCTGATGGGCCTCGCCCACCTCGACGTCCTCGTCGAGGAACATCTCCGGCAGGCAGGCGAGGATCGCGATGCCGGCATGCGTCTCCTCGATTTTTTCATCCAGCATATCCAATATTAATGTA
>DATEGJ010000135.1:0-4006 GCA_035280105.1 Thermoplasmata archaeon | reverse complement strand
GGGGGTAGGAAGAACGCGAGGAATACGCCCTCGATTCTCACGAGCGGCTGGCGGGCGCGGGCTTGCATCTCGAGCACCTCCTGGTCGGAGAACGTCTTCGACGTCGTGATCATCGATTCGCCGTGGCGCGCAAATCGATCGCGGATCACTCGCATCATCTCCACGTATCCCTGCGATTCCGCGCGGAACGAGCGGATGGAGCCGGGGGTGAAACGCACGAGGAGCCTCCGCCCCTCCTTGGTCTCGATCCCAATCCCCGTGTGTACGAGGGTCCCTGCGGACGAGGCGAAGGGCGACAGAAACGAGCCCGAGACCTCGTAGCTCCGAGGATACACGTCACGGATCTTGGACCAAAGGTAGTACCGAGGTTGTCTGAGGATTCGCCGCCACAGCGGGACCGAGACCTCGATTCCCGCCTCGAACACGGAGGTCGGACTCGGTTTGAACAAGGCCATCGTCAGGAGGACGAGGGCTAGCGGGAGAAAACACACGCCACCGAGCGGCCAGAGGCCTTCTGGCCCCGCCACGATGGGTCCAATCACCAACGTCACGACGAGGACGAGGAGCAGGAGGGCGACGGTCATCGGATTAGCGGGGATCGGGCGGTATGTGTAGAGCAGCGCCCCTCGAGCCTCCGACGCCATCGAATTCGCGAGGGCGGGGCCGGCTAAAAGCACTCCGTACGGATGAGACGGGAAGAGCCAAAATTCAATTCCGATGACCCTTCGGAGACAAACACTATTCCGTTCGCGGCCTTAACGGCCGTGGTGCTCGCCCTCGGGATCGAAGGCACGGCCCACACGGTGGGAGTCGGGATCGTCGACGAGACATGCCGCGTCCTCGCCAACGTCTACGACATGGTCCGCCCGGAGAAGGGAGGCATCCACCCGCGGGAGGCGGCGAACCACCACGCCGACATGGTCGTCCCGCTCATTCGGAAGGCGGCCGATCTCGCCGGCGTCGACCTGGCGGACCTCGACTTGGTGACGTTCTCACAAGGTCCGGGCCTCGGACCCTGCCTGCGGACCGTCGCGACCGCGGCCCGTGCGCTCGCCCTCACCCTGGACGTCCCGATCGTCGGCGTGAACCATTGCGTCGCGCACTTGGAGATCGGGCGGGGCGTGACGGACGCGAGAGATCCCGTCCTCCTTTACGTGAGCGGTGGCAACACGCAGGTCATCGCGTTCGCCCGAGGTCGATATCGCGTGTTTGGCGAGACCCTCGACATCGGGATCGGCAACATGCTCGACAAGTTCGCGCGCGAGTGCGGGCTCGCGTTCCCCGGGGGCCCGATCCTCGAGAAGCTCGCCGCCGATGGCGGGACGCTGCTGTCGCTTCCGTACAGCGTGAAAGGCATGGATGTCGCGTTCAGCGGGATGCTGACCGCCGCTCTCGCCCTCCGTAGGTCCGGCGCCTCCATGGAGGACCTCGCGTTCTCGATCCAGGAGGTCGCGTTCGCGATGCTGACCGAGGTCGCCGAGCGCGCGATGGCCCACCTTGACAACGGAGAGATTCTGCTCGGCGGCGGGGTCGCTCGCAACAAGCGCCTCCGAGAAATGGTGGGGCGCATGGCCGCCGACCGGGGCGCCGCCATGTTCGTCCCGCCGGGGGACTTGTGCATCGATAATGGTGCGATGATCGCGTGGACCGGGCTCGAGATGCACCGCGGCGGGGTCCGCATGACGATTCGCGACACCGCGATCGACCAGCGCTACCGGACCGACGAGGTGCCCGTGACGTGGCGGTGAATGCGCCGCGAGTGCGCCCGATGGAGGAGCACGATCACCACGCGATCCTCGATATCGCGCGCAACCTGCCGGACTGGTTCAACGAACGGGGACTCGCCCAGATGGCCCAGGACCTTCAGTCCCATCGAGGCTTTGTTGCGCAACGGAATGGCCGCGTTGTGGGCTTCGCGACGTGGCACTCACTGGGTGACGACACGGCGGACCTCTCGTGGTTGGCTGTGGCGAAAGGGTTCCATCGACAGGGAATCGGTTCAGCGCTCGTTGAGACGCTATTGCATCGACTTCACGCCGATCAGGTCCGATACCTCGAGGTCTCGACGGTTGCAGATTCCGTCGATGACGAGCCCTATGCGAACACGCGCAAGTTCTACCGAGCCCTGGGGTTTCGGGATCTTCGGGTCGATCCGTCGTTCTGGGGGGAAGGCACGGATCGGTATGACCGACTCGTTCTCCGGCTCGATCTAACCGCCCGACCGTAGCGATGGAGGCGCGTGGAGCGTCAGGGAGAATCCTCCCTTTCCGCGAAAGCTTGAATAACCCGAGTCTCGGTCTTTGTGGCTACGGGAGACGGTGCGGAGCGAAGGAGAGCGTCGTCGGACTCAGCGGCCGCCTCGGTAGACACGCAGGGCTAGCTCGTCAACGCCATCTTCGCCGGATGAATCACGCATGTCCGAGAAGGGCGTTTGACGCGGCGCCCGCCTTGGACGGATATCCCATCGCGATCAACGCGGATTCGATCGCGTGGAACCCGACCGCGAGGTCGTCGAGCGAGCAGATGCCCATGTGACCGATCCGAAAGATCTTGCCCTTCAGGTGGTCTTGGCCTCCCGCGACGACGGTCTCGTACTCTTGACGGAGCTGCGCTCTGAATTTCGAATCGTCGATCCCGGGCGGGTAGCGGATGGCCGTCACCGTGTTCGACGCGAATCGGCCATCCGGGAACAACTGGAGACCAAGGGCACCGACCGCTGCTCGTGCCGCGTTCGCGAGTTTCGTCGTCCGCGCGATCCGGTTCTCCAGCCCTTCCGCTTTCAACTGGCGGAGCGCTTCCCGGAATGCAAGGAAGAGCGGGATGGCGGGCGTGAACGGCGTATCTTGCTTCGCCAGCATGTCGACGTGGGATTTGAGATTCGTATAGAACGATGTCCCTGAATGCAACGATTCGTACGCTCGACGCGAGAGCGCGACCGCGCTGAGTCCTGCGGGTGCCGCGAGGCACTTCTGCGATCCGATGACGATAGCGTCGATGCCCCACGCTGCCATGCGGTTCTCCAGGCCGCCAACCGCGGTGATGCCGTCGACGAGGAAGAGTGCATCATGCTGGCGCACGACCTTCGCGATGTCTTCGATCGGATTCGTTAGCCCGGTGGAGGTCTCATTCCAGCACAATGTCACCGCGCGGTATTCTCTCGCTTCGAGCGCTTCCGCCACTTTCTCTGGACGAACGGCCGTCCCCCATTCGAAGCGGAGCGAGGTCGGATCGGAGAAGACGCGGCAGAGATCATGGAATCGCTCGCTGAATTTTCCGTTGACCAGGTTCAACACAGGGTCCTGTTTCCGAACCAGACCGGTGACTGCGGCCTCGAGTCCCGCCGTCCCGGAGCCCGAGAGGACCCCGACCTGGCCGTCGGTACCAAAGAGATACTGGGTAAGCGTGCGGATCTCGGAGAGAATCTCCTTAAATTCGGACCCGCGGTGATTGATCGCCGGACTCGCCAACGCTTGAAGGACGCGAGGATCCATCTTGACGGGGCCCGGGAGGAGAAAAGCACCCCGTGGCGTTTCGACCATCACGCCGCACCAACGATGAATCGAACGATAAACGAATCGTCCTCAACGATGCGTAACAAAGCCCGCAAAGAATGGCATGCTGGCGGTCCACACGAAATGGAGTCGCTTCAGATGATACGGTTCGAGGAATCATTATATAGCGTGAGGCTATTCGGTCGGACGCTCGTCGGTCAAACAAGGTCGTTTTGACCTACGACGTGGGGCGAGAACTTGCGGGAGACAGACACGGAAAAAATTACGCTGCGGCTCCCGGCGAGATATCTGAAGGCACTCGATTTCCTCGTGCAGGTCGATGACTTCCCGAGCCGCTCGGAGGCCGTGCGCGCCGCGATCCGCGATTTCGTTTACGCCCGCGTGGAACTCGTCACCGAGAAGCTCAAGAAGATGCAGGACGCGGAACGCAGCCTTGCCGAGGCGGAAGCGTTCAAGCGGGAGTACATGAAGAAGTAACCCGCGGCATGGCGGCG
>DATEGJ010000134.1:0-4043 GCA_035280105.1 Thermoplasmata archaeon | reverse complement strand
GAGCAGCCAGCGCCCGCGCGGCGTCGACGCCTCACGTCTACCGAGAGCGGCGCGGCCGAGTCCGGGATCGGAGCGCGCGATCGAAATCCTCGATGAGATCGTCGGTGTCTTCAAGGCCGACGCTAACTCGCACCAGTCCCTCCGTGATTCCGCTGGTTCGCCGCTCGGCGTCCGTCAAGGGACCGTGCGTCATCGATGCCGCGTGTTGCACGAGGGTCTCGGGACCACCCAAGCTGACGGCCAGCGTCGCAACCTCGACGGATTCGACGAACCGCTTCCCGGCCGCGTATCCTCCCTCGAGTTCGAAACTCAGCATCGCCCCGAATCCGGACATTTGTTTTCGGGCCAGCGCTCTCTGTGGAAACGACCGCAATCCCGGGTAGTGGACGGTGCGAACGCCCCGATGGTCTTCCAAGAACTCGGCAAGGGCTTGCGCGCTCGCCCCTTGCGCCGCCATCCGAAGCGGGAGAGTTTTCACGCCACGCCGGACGAGGAACGCCTCGAACGGACCCAAGGTCGGTCCGAGCATCTTGTAGGTGAACCAGACGCGATCGAAGAGGGCGGGCTTGGTGGCGACCGCTGCGCCCGCCACGACGTCGCTGTGTCCGCCCAGGTATTTCGTCGCGCTGTGCAGGACGACGTCGACGCCGAGCTCGAGCGGTCGCTGGTTGATCGGGGTGGCGAACGTGTTGTCCGCTAGGGTGAGTGCCCCGACCGATCGGGCCGCGCTGACCGCCTCGCGAATGTCGGTGATCATCATCGTGGGATTCGCGGGCGTCTCGATGTAGACAAGGCGGGTCTCGGGACGCACGGCCTTCGTCCAACCTCCCGCCTGCCGTGGATCGACAAACGTCGTCGTGACACCGAACCGCGGCAAGAGGCGCGTGAAAATCTCCGTCGTGGCGGTGTACAGACTCGCGCCCGCGACGACGTGGTCGCCCGCGTCGACAGAAGTGAGAATCGACGACGCAATCGCGCCCATCCCCGACCCGGTCACGAGCCCGCGGCTTCCTCCTTCGAGATCCGCGAGGGCGTCTTCCAACTCCCGCAGCGTCGGATTCCCCCATCGGGTGTAGTAGGCCTCCGGCGCCGTGTCGACCGCATACTTCGCGCCCTGACTGGCGGAGGCGAGCGCCCATGTCGAGTTCGAGTAGATCGGGGCGACGAGAGGGCCAGGGCCTTTGCGGCGGCCGCCATGCACCGCGCGCGTTCGGGTCCCGATCCGCTTCGCCACGTCGACGGGACCGCGCGACGTGCGAAATAAGTTTCGAGAAACAAGGAGAGACAACGCGCATGACTCGAAGAAAATTGGACTACCATATCAGTTAAACCGGAAAGGTCAAAAAGGGGGGGTGTATACGAGCCACTGCCCTGCCCTGTTCCGGGGCCGGGACTTACCGCTCCAGGAGAGAATGAGATGTCGCGCGAGGTGGACTACTCCCCGAAGCCGATCGACCCCGACTTCATGAACAAGCCGGACGAATACCCGGAAACCGGGACCCATTTCGAGCACAAGGTCTACGCGGACGGCGTGACGCGCCTGGATGCGGACGGCAAGCCGTATCCGACCAAACTCGGGATCCATGGTCTTCACGTCGCCGTTGATTTTGAGGCGTGCGTCGCGGATGGCGTATGCATGGACGTGTGCCCCGTCGACGTCTTCGAATGGCTCCTCGCCCCCGGCAAGAAGGGGACCGGGAACGACATCGGCCCGCTCGATCACAGCAGCGACTCGTGGCAGAAATATCGGACGGACAAGTCCGACATGATCCGGGAATCGGATTGCATCGACTGCATGGCGTGCGAGACGGCGTGCCCGACCAAAGCCATCAAAATCAACCCGTAGTCCGCGGCCGAGTCGACTTGCGACGCGCCCCACCTTGAGTTGCGATCGATCTTACCCAAGAAATTATCTATAACAGCGTTATACAAGAATCGAAACGGGTGCCGCGTTGACCGATGTGCTCTACGCCGGGTTTCTCGGCCTCGTCGCGGGACTGGTGCCTGTTTACCTCGGGCTCGCCCCGCTTTGGATCTTCAAGCGACTGTCTCTGAGGTGGAGGACGGGGCTGGTCAGTTTCTCCGCCGGGATTCTTGTGTTCCTATTCGCCGACGTCACCCACGAAGGGGTGGAGCTCTCCGTGGCCACCGGGAGTACGCCCGCACTCTTCGGCATCGGGCTAGGGCTGGGCCTCCTGGGCCCGGTCGCAATTAGCCACATGCGGCGCCGAAAGTTGGCGGCCCCGAACCAAGACCCGCTGACGGAGGCGGTCGTGCCGCCCATCGCGAGTGCGAAACTTTTCACCGCGCAAATGATCGCCCTCGGAATCGGTCTCCATAATCTTGGCGAAGGACTCGCCATCGGCGCGGCGTACGCGGCGGGCGTGCTCGGCCTTACGAACCTGCTCGTAATCGGATTTGCACTTCACAACTCGACGGAGGGGATGGGGATTTCGGGTCCCATGGCGTCGTCGAAGACGGGTGCGAAACAGCCACTCCTCTTGGGATTCATCGCGGGGTCCCCGACCATCCTCGGGAGCATGATCGGTTCCTTGGCGTACTCGCCCGCTCTCGGGACGTTGTTCTTCGCGGCGGCCGCGGGCGCCTTGCTTTACGTCATCATCGAGCTCATCAAGGTGACGTCAGCGCCCGAATCGAGCAAGACCGCGTTCCTCGGGATTCTCGTCGGGATCCTTCTGATGTTCGCGACAGGCCTGATCGTCCGCTAGCGCCGTCGCCTTGCGAACGCGAAAGTCAGAGATCTTCGTTCATGGAACCGCTGCGGTACCCGAGAAGGTCGATGGTCACGTAGACGAAGCCGGCATTCCGAACCGCTTCCACCACTTTCTGGGCGGTCGCGGCTTCGGTGATCCGAGGCAAATCCTCCCGCGGCACTTCGATGCGAGCGATACCTTCATGTGCACGAACTCGGACAATCCGGAAGCCGAGCGCACGAATCGCTTCTTCTGCCTGTTCCACGCGTTCCAACTTTTCCACGGTGATCATCTCCCCATACGCGATTCGCGAAGAGAGGCAGGCATTGCTCGGCTTGTTGTGAAAACTCAATCCGAGTTCCCGCGCGAGGGACCGCACATCTGACTTGGTCAATCCGAACTCGACGAGGGGATGCCAGAAACCCGCCTCGTCCATCGCCTGGATCCCCGGCCGGTGGTCCCCGAGGTCCGACACGTTGACGCCGTCGGCAATCACTGCAAAACCGCGATGGTATGCAATCGGCTTCAGCGCCCCGCCGAGTTCCGTACGACAGAAGTAACACCGGTTCGCCAGGTTGGCGACGTATCGATCGTTCGCGAGCTCCGAGACCTGGACGGTTTGCACTCGGATGCCGATCTCGGCGGCTTGCTCCAGTGCCTCCTGGAGCTCGCGTCGCGCGAGCGATTCCGCGTCGGCGATCACCGCGAGGGCGTCGTCGCCGATGGCATCGTGAGCGATTCGTGCGACGAGGCCGCTGTCGACGCCGCCGGAGTACGCGACGAGGATCCGTCCCCGCTCCCGCATGGAGGCGACCATCCGGTCGTAGGTTCGCGCCAGGTCCATCGCGCGGGTTTCAACCGCCATCCATTGCATCGAATGCGCGGACGCGGATAAAACCATCGAGCACAACAAACCGTATGGCCTTTGTCGACTTCCCCGCGATCGTGCGGCCGTCGTTCCTCGAATGCACGGCGTGTTCAAAGAAACACGCGGTCCACCTGATCAACACGTGCGACTGTGGCGGACCGCTCTTCGCCCGGTACGACTGGAAGGATCTCGCCGTTCGTAATCTTGCGTCGCGGCGCGACTTATGGCGGTACGCTCCGCTCCTCCCACTCGAGGAATCCGAGATTCGGTCCCGAGGAGAAGGTGGGACGCCAATGTACAAGCTCGAATCGATCGGGACCGGCGGCCGCGTCGCGCGCATGAAGCTCGCCGCCGTCTACGTCAAGGACGAGGGTCTCAATCCGACGCGCACGTTCAAGGCGCGCGGGATGGCGGTGGCGGTCCCCATGGCAGGCGTTCTCGGGGCGACGACTCTCGCTGTT
>DATEGJ010000133.1:0-3453 GCA_035280105.1 Thermoplasmata archaeon | reverse complement strand
GCTGTACGTACCGGGGCCCGGTTTCAGCCCGGGGCCACCGACGGCTTCGCCAGGAATGACAATCGGGCGAAGCGACCCACTGCCCTGCATTGGTGTCTCGCTCTCACGCAATCGCGTCGAAATCACGGCGGCTACTTGAGGCTTCCGGTCTTTCGCGTGAAGACGCCGGTCAAACGCCCTAACGCACTCAGGCGGCTCTTAGAAACCAATGATCCCGCGGAAGATGGAGTACGCGGCGAAGGAGAACACGATCCAGACCGCGAGGAAGACGGTCGCGAAGATGAAGATCCCTCGCCGCGTGCTCTCCGGCACCTCCGACCTCGATGCCCCCACGATCCACGCGATCGTGACGGTAAAGGCCACTGCGAGATCCATCGCGACCACGGAGATCCACCCCAGCAGGCGGACCGTCTCACGATACGCCACGACCTCCGGAGGAAGGGTGGCCCCTCCCGGAATCTGAATCAGGAAGACAGCATGGTAGGCGACCAATCCCGTGAAGAGCGCGATTCCGATGACCGCGCCGGCGATGATCATCAACACATGAGACACGTAGGCTTCCCGTGGCGCAGCGGCGGGCACCGCCGCGGGCGGAAAGCCAGGAGCCTGGGCCGGAGGCCCGTACGGCTGCAAGTTCAACCCTCCGAAGGCCGAATGGGACCCGCGTGGGGATAAAGATTGCCTGTCGGAGAACCGAACCGAGTTGAGCGCGTGGCGATGTGGTTATCCGTCGATCGTGCGGACTCAGACCCGCTGGTCGCCTTTCAGGATTCGGGTTTCGAGGTTGCCTTTCGTCTTCGCATTGAGGCGCTCGAGGAAGTCCGTTTGCATTCCCGCTGGCATTTCGACGACGCCGATCCACGCACCGGTCGGGGACCATTCCTCCTTTACGATCGTCCCGAACGACTTGATGTCGCCGTAGGTCTTCGCGCTGTCCTCCGCGCTCAGTTTGACCGCGATTCGGACCTTCTCGAACCGAATCGGCAAGAGCGGCCGCAAGGCGTCGAGGACCTCCTTCACCTGCTCCTCGAGGCTCTTGAACGGATCGACGTGGACCTTCGCCTCGTCCATCGCGTTCTCGATTCGCTGCGGCGGGTGCGGTGCGCCTGTCTGCGGATTGACCGCATTCGCCGCGATGTATTGCACGATCTGCTTTCGCTTCGCTTCGAGCATCTGGCGGCGCTGCTCTGTCGTCAATTGGATCTCACCGCGCTGGATGATCTGCTTGGCGACCGCGAGCGGATCCGTCGTCCCGAAAAATTCCATCATCTTCTCTTCGGAGGCCTTCGACCCTTTGTGGGCGTCCCGAAAGATCTCATCGATGGCGAGTTCCCGGAGGAGATCGACATCCTTGCCGTCGCGAATCTTCTGGACCGCATCGGGCTTGACGAGGACCTCGAACTTTTCCCCCGCCTTCTCGAAGCGGGCAATGACGTACTCTTTGAAGAGATCGTCGCGGCGGTCCGACCGGAGCTCCTTAGGCATGACCTCGCCTAGGACGCCGTGGGGACACGCTGCAGGTACTGGCCGACCTCGCTCTCCGAAAGCCGGCGGAACTTGTCCCCTTCCACGACGAGACCGACCTCGATCGCGCGCGCGTCGAGCTTCTCGCCTTCCGATGCCTTCTGGAGCGCCTGCAGGCCGAGGACCATCGCATCGTCTTGGGCCATGCCTTCTTTGTACTTCTCTTCGAGAAGTTCCATGACCGCCTGGCGGCCCTGGCCGATGCTGCCGGCCTTGTACGACACGAGGGCACCGCTCGGGTCCGTCTCGAACAGATGGGTCCCGAGATCGTCGACGCCCGCGACGAGCAGCGCAGTCCCGAACGGACGCACGCCGCCGTACTGCGTGTAGTTCTGCTTGTAGTCGCAGATGCGCTTGACGAGGAGGTCCACGCCGATTCGTTCGCTGTACGTGACCTTGTTGATCTGCGCGACGAGCCGCGCATAGTCCACGAGGACGCGCGCGTCGGCAACGAGGCCCGAGGTGGCCGCGCCAACGTGTTCGTCAATCTGGAAAATCTTCTCGATCGAGGAGGTCTCAACGAGCCGCGAGCCGATCTTCTTGTCGGCCATCAGGACGATTCCGTTCTTGAACTTCAAGCCGACCGTCGTGTTGCCGCGGGTGACCGCGACACGGGCGTACTCCACCTGGAAGAGTCGGCCATCGGGGCTGAAGACCGTAATCGCGCGGTCGTACGCCATCTGGCCCGGCTGCATATTGATAAACCTCGGGCCGCTAATAAAGCGGTCACTTATAAGGGTTCTTTTCGGATTCGCTGGAACGGCCGTCGGACCGCACGAGGTACTTTCGCGTCGCCGCGCGAATTGTTCCTGACGTTCCCATCGTCGTCACGGCCACGCGCTCCCCGCCCATCGAGTCGATGGCGATCAGGGCGCGAATCGCCGCTTCCTTCGCAAGGTGGGTCGTTCGCACGAGGCCGCTCGCGCCACGAAACTCCACTAGCCACAAGTGCTCCGGGGCTGACCGCAGCGCCACAAGCACCTCGTCGCGTCGAAAGACGCGAGGCCCATCGACGCGGAACGCGATGTAACGGTACCGAGGACGACGAGTGCTCACGCTGGCACGATATGAGAGAAAAGGAAAAAGGTTGGGGACAAAAAGAGGAGGAGGTCAGCGTACTTCGTCCACTTCGGCGGACGTCTTCACAGGACCCGTGTAGACTTCCTTCCCGAGGAGGGACTTCGATTTGACGCCCGTGATGACGAGGAGCACGCGGACCGTGTGGTCCAGCTCGTCGTCGACGGAGCAACCCCAGATGATCCGGGCTGACGGGTTGATCTTCTGACCGACGACCTCGGCAGCTCGTTCGGCCTCGGAGACGGTCAGGTCGGATCCGCCCACGACGCGGACGAGGGCGCCGCGCGCGTGCGTCAGGTCGACCTCGCCGAGGAGCGGGGACTCCAGGGCTTCGTTGATCGCGTATTCGATCCGGTCGCGCTCTTCCTCGCTCTCACCGATGCCGATCATCGCGACGCCGCCGCCCTTCATGATCGTCATGAGGTCGGCGTAGTCGAGGTTGACCAAACCGGGCTTTGTGATGATCTCCGTCATGCCTTTGATCGATTGCATGAGGATCTCATCCGCCACCTTGAACGCGGCATTGATCGGGAGTCGCGGCACCAGTTCGAGGAGCTTGTCGTTGTAGATCACAATCGTCGTGTCGCAGAACTTGCGGAGTTTGTCGAGTCCGGCCTCCGCGTTCTCCATCCGGATGCGGCCTTCGGACTTGAAAGGCATCGTGACGACGCCCATCGTGAGCGCGCCTTCCTCTTTGCCGACGCGCGCCACGTACTGCGCGGAACCGGTGCCGGTCCCGCCGCCCATGCCTGCCGTGATGAACACGACGTGTGCGCCGCGGATGAAGTCGCGAATCTCTTCCTCGCTCTCGTGTGCGGCTTGTTCGCCGACCTCCGGGAGCGCCCCGGCGCC
>DATEGJ010000132.1:0-2274 GCA_035280105.1 Thermoplasmata archaeon | reverse complement strand
CTTCGCCAACGCCTCGTGCAATTCAGTGTCAATCGGGACCGTCCCGAGCGGCGTTTGCCACTCGTGGTTCGTCAAGGCGAGAGGCGCACCTTGGCCGTGGTGATTCGGACCGAGGATGACGAAAGAACCCGGCCAGCCGTCCTCCGCGAGCTCGGCATAGCTGTGCGCCGCGACAGGACCCGAGTACATGTATCCCGCATGCGGCACGACAAGTCCGATGAGGCGTCGTCCGCCTTTCATCACCGCCGGAACGCGACCCGGACCGAGCGGGTGCGTGTACGATTCCCGGATCTGCCGGAGGAGGCCGTCCCTCGACCGTTCGTAGAAAGCTCCCGCCACCGCCGGATACCGCATTGACGGCGCCCCCTCAGAGGGACGCTTCGTAATCATCGATGGTCAACGTAAACTCTTCGTCCGACTTGAACGTCCCACGCGCCCTTAGGACCTCTCGGGTCAGAAGCCAATACACGGTCGCAAGTGCCCGCCGGCCTTTGTTGTTCGTCGGGATGACCAGGTCGACATCGCGGGTCTCGTTGTTCGCGTCGCACAGTGCGACGACCGGGATGCCGACGTTCAACGCTTCCCGGAGCGCTTGCTGGTCCGCCGCTGGATCCGTGACCACGAGGACCTCCGGCTCGATGAACTCCGGGAGGTTCGGGTTCGTCAAGGTGCCAGGGACGAAGCGGCCCGCAAGGACCTTTGCCCCGATCGTCTTCGCAAACAGTCGAGCAGGTTTTTGTCCGTACTGACGGGCCGCGACGACCAAGAGGTTCTCCGGTTTGAACCGGGCGAGGAACTTGGCCGCCTCCCGGATTCGCGTGTCGGTCTTCTTGATGTCGAGGACGTACAAACCATCGATTCGGACCTTGTAGATGAACGGTTTCATGTCGGCGCTTTTCTGCTGCGTGCCGATGTGCACGCCGGACGTTAGGTAGACGTCCTCGGGGACGAGCAATCCCTGTACGCCCGTCTGCTCCTCTTCCTGCATCACGCGCCTTCCTGGAGTCCTTCCTCGATCCGAATGAGCTCGTTGAGCTTCGCGATGCGTTCGCCGCCGACCGCACCCGTCTTGATGCCGAGGCACCCCCACGCCACGGCGAGATGGGCGATTCCGTCGTCCGTCGTTTCGCCGCTCCGGTGGGACATCACGGTCGCGTAGCCGGACCTGTGCGCCAAGTCCACCGCGGCCCGCGCATCGGAGAGCGTCCCAATTTGGTTCGGCTTAATAAGGATAGCGTTGGCCGCGCGCGCTTCGATCCCGCGTCGGAGTCGCGCGACGTTCGTGACGAAGATGTCGTCCCCGATGATCGTACATCGGTCTCCAACCGCCTTCGTGAGTTCCGCGAATGCCGCGAAATCATCCTCGTCGAACGGGTCCTCGACGCTGAAGAGGTTGTACTCGCGCACGATTCGCGCAACGAAATCGATCTGTTCCTCGCGAGTCAGCGAGCGTTCCTTGTATTCGTACTTCCCGTGCCGGAAAAACTCCGACGCCGCAAGATCAACCGCGGGACTCACATGGAACCCGAGCTCGCGTTCCGCATTCCGACATTCGTCGGCGACCAATGCAAGGGCCTCTTCGTCCTGGATCGGGGCGACCCACGCCCCCTCGTCGCCTCGGCCGAGAGGCTGGTCTGGCCGCTTCTTTGCAAGCACCTCGCCGATCTTTCGGTGGACGCGAGCGTTCGCCAGGACGTTCGCGAGTGCGGTCGGGCCCTGCGAGACCACGAGGAATTCTTGGATTGTCGTTCCGCCAATGGCGTGGCGCCCGCCACCAATCACGTTCCCGAGAGGGAGAGGCATTTTCAGTTTTGCTGCGCCACCGAGATAGCGGTATGCCGGCTTGCCCGCATTCGCCGCCGCCGTCCGCATCACCGCCATCGATGTGGCAGTCGCAACGTTGCATCCGACGCGCGCGAAGTTCGTCGTTCCGTCGATTTCCCTGAGTCGTTGATCAACGCCGACTTGATCGGCCACATCGTGACCCAACAGGCTGGGACCGACCACCGAGCGAAAGGTGCGAATGGCCTCATCAACGCCCCCCTTCGGGAAGGCGGGCGGCTCATGTTTCCCCGTGCTTGCACCGCTTGGAGCGGCCGTACGACCAAAAACAGGACCGGCGCGGATATCGACTTCGACGGTCGGGTTTCCGCGACTGTCCAGGATCTTCCGGATCGATGCCGCGTCAATCGACGGCATCGCGGAACCTCGGGATGTTCAGCGGCGCGCTTCCGGACGCGAATTCCGAGAACGCGATTGCGAGCGCGTCCGAAC
>DATEGJ010000131.1:0-2929 GCA_035280105.1 Thermoplasmata archaeon | reverse complement strand
GAACGGCCTCTTGGTCGAAGCGGACGATGGACCGGCTCTTTTGAAGGCCGCGTCGACCCAGCTCGACGACGGGGCGGACTTCCTCAAACTCTACCTCGACGGACCGAAGAAGGAGGAGGCGCCTTGGTCGACGGAATCCGTGCGGGCTGTCGTCGACCTCGCTCACAATCGTGGCGCGAAGGTCACAGCGCACTCCGGATTCTTGGTCGGAGCCAGGGTCGGGATCGACGCCGGAGTCGACTCGATCGAACACGGATTCGAACTCGATTCCGACGCGGCCGCGCAAATGGCCCGGCAGGGGACATTCCTCGTGAGTACCCTCGCGATCTTCCGTTCCTGGGCGTCGTTCGCGCAAACGACGACGTTGCCGCGGTTCGTCAGCGACGAAGGGAAGGAACGGATAACACGTCGACGAGAGCGGGCGATCGAGAGCGTCCGGCTCGCCCACCGCGCGGGCGTGAAGATCGCGACCGGGACGGATTTCGGCGGCGGATCCTTGCGCGCGAATCATCTCGCCTGGGAAGTCGAGTCGCTCGTCGAAGCGGGACTGAAGTCCTGGGAGGCCCTCGCTTCCGCGACCGTCCGAGGCGGAGAACTCCTTGGCGAATCAGAAGCGGGTCGAGTCGTCGAAGGCGGGCCCGCCGACTTCTTCCTGGTCCACGGCGATCCCCTCACCGATCCGACGGCCCTCTGGAGGGTGTGGCGGGTCGCGTGGCTGGGTGAAACGGTCACCAAACCTATTTAGGTCCGCGAAGAGGGAGGTCGGTCTCCAGCAACCCGGATCTCCCGCAATCGGAGCAGATAGAACAAGGTGCCTGCCACGAGAAACGACACGAGGTCGCTCAGGTCCAGGCCACCCAGCGCGGACGAGACGGGGCGTGCGAAACGAGGCGCTTGGGCCATGAAGGGGATTGCGACGAGGACCGCTCCGGCGTACGCTGCGAGGGCGGAAACACCCCATGGCCGAGCCGAATCGGGGCTCGCTTCTGCGCCCCGTCGCCCGAATACGAAGAAGGACACGAGGACGATCGCTGCCCAGGGTGCGATCCAGTATTCCACGAACAAGAGCCAGCTCTCGTAGAACGAGATGCGATCCGTCCCACCCAACAACGCAAGCGCGGTCGCGATCGCCCCGCCAACGACGACGGAGGACCAACGCTTCACCGGGACATCGAGAGCGAGGAGCGAGAGCCCGCTCGAGTAGAGGTTCGGAGCGTTCGCCGCCAGGAGGTTCACGACCAGGAGCAGGAGCAGAGGGACGACCGCGCCGTCGCCAAATGCGTGGGCGAAGACCCCCACCGGGTCGCGAATCGAACCGAGGGACGTGGTCAACAAAACCCCGATCGCCTCAACCCAGATGCACGCGACCGTAATTCCCAGGAACGCGGCAAGGAAGATGCTTCGAGGGGCCGTCTCCCGGGTCAGGTACCGGGAGAAATC
The DNA here is from genome assembly GCA_035280105.1 of Thermoplasmata archaeon. GTDB lineage: Archaea > Thermoplasmatota > Thermoplasmata > RBG-16-68-12 > RBG-16-68-12 > RBG-16-68-12. Next base: position 1,489 of record DATEGJ010000131.1, on the reverse strand, counting down.
CGCGGCGTACGGAGCCCAGCTCAGTGGAATCGAAGCAGACAGGATCGTCATGAACGCGAATCCGACGATCCCACCCCCGGACGGCGCATAGACCGCGGCGGTCGCGCCGAGGACCGCGACGACGCTCATCGCCGCAAACACTCCCACCAGGATGACGGCCATGGCTTGCTCGAACCGATGGAGAAAGTTGTGGCCGAAGAACGCGACGATGATCTGAATCGCCGCGAAGATGGCGACCCCGACGACAAAGGGGATCGGCAGGAACAAACTCAGCGCGAGACCGCCCAGGATGAACGTGACTGCACTCCAGCCCGTGGTGGAGAACCAGTTCAATGCTGCGGGGACGTACGCGCCCCGCCGTCCAAAGGCGCTGCGGGATTGGGCAATCTGCGGATATCCGGTCGCCGGACCCACGATGCCGAGCAGGGCGAACGGGACGGAGCCGAGCACCGTCCCGAGGACGACACCCAGCAGCGCCAGGTCCACCGGGCGTCGGAGCGACGCGATTCCTAGGAATCCCACGAGGAAACTGTACAGGGTCACGTTCGCCCCGAACCAGAAGGGAAACAACTTCCACGGCCGACCGTGACGCTCCCGTTCGGAAATCCGTTCGATCCCGAACGGCTCGACCTTCAGGGTCGTATCGCCATAGGCGATCGGGCCAGCCTGCGGCCGCGCGTCCATCGACACCCGAGGATTCCTCAGGGTCCCGTGGCTGAAAACATCCTCGCGTTCCCTACGCCGGCATGACCCGGATCAGGTTCCAAGGGTCTATCCCTCACGCGGGATACTCTCAGCCCTTCTGGGCTCCCCGCAACGCGCACGCGCCCGGGGCATAAGAAGGTTCGGCGAGCTCCGACGCATCATCGACGAATCCGTACTTTCGTAATCCCGGAGTGCAGGATCGAGTCCGGAAGGAAGGCGAGGCGGTCCTCGGGGAGTCGTTCGCGAGCGGATGAAGCGACGGCGTTGGCGGGCGGCACCACTCACCGTTCTGAGGGCCAAAGGTCCGCCAACCTTCGAGGACCTTCTCCCGGGCGAACGGCAGCAGCCTCGGAGAGGGCGCGGCGGGAATCGGACTTCGAACCCCTCCGTGGTCGTCGACCGCGAGAAGTCCGACACCTTGCGATTCGAAGACCCACCGCTGACGATACGGCCGGGACGCGGCGGCGAGAGGCATTGCGACCCAAGCGCGATCGGCGGCGAGCTGATACGCCATCGCCTGTCGAAGGGCCTCGGCCCAGCGATCCAATTTCATCTCGATCGCGGTGAGACTCGTGCCTTGCGAGCCGACCAGGTCCGCCCGACGGCCGAGGATCGGTACCTCGGCCCGGACGTCGTAACCTGCGCCCTGAAGCCAGTTCGCGACCGGCTCGGTGAGATCCGCCTCGAAGCGGAAGGCCACGACTCCTGAATGAACGCGTCGAACGTAAAACCCTAATCCTGGGTCGTGTGAAATGCATCTCCCCGTGGAAGCGCTGCGACCAAG
>DATEGJ010000130.1:0-5528 GCA_035280105.1 Thermoplasmata archaeon | reverse complement strand
TTGGCGATGTCGCGAAGCAGCCTGCGCATGATCTTCCCGGATCGCGTCTTCGGCAGCTCGGGCGTGAACATGATCGTCTTCGGCCGGGCGATCGAGCCGATGCCCTTCACCACGTGCTCTCTCAGCTCCTTTGAAAGCCCTTCATCCCCGCTCTTGCCGCCGCGCAATGTCGTGAACGCGAATATCGCCTGACCGGTGACGGGATCCTCGCGTCCGATGACCGCCGCCTCGGCGACGGCCGGATGCGACACGAGCGCCGACTCGACCTCGGTCGTCGAGATGCGGTGACCGGAGATCTTCATCACATCGTCGACGCGACCCATGAGCCAGAAGTAGCCGTCCTTGTCGCGGCGCGCGCCGTCGCCGGCGAAGTACTTGCCGGGATAGCGACTCCAATACGTTTCGCGATAGCGCTTGTCGTCCTTGTAGATGCCCCGAAGCATCGCGGGCCACGGCCGTGACAGCACGAGATAGCCCGCGCCGCCCGGCGGAACGCTCTTGCCGTCCTCATCGACGACATCGGCCTTCACGCCCGGGAACGGGAACGTCGCGCTGCCGGGCTTTGTCGTCGTGATGCCGGGCAGGGGCGTGATGAGGATCATCCCCGTCTCGGTCATCCACCACGTGTCGACGATCGGGCAGCGTCCTCCGCCGATCGTCTCGTGGTACCAGAGCCAGGCCTCGGGATTGATGGGTTCGCCAACGGATCCGAGAAGACGGAGAGATCGCATGTCGTGCTTGCCGGGGTACTCGGGTCCCCACTTCATGAACGTCCGGATCGCGGTGGGAGCGCAGTAGAGGATCGAGACCTTGTACTTCTCGATGATCGACCACCAGCGGTCCTTATCTGGGAAGTCCGGCGTGCCCTCGTACATCACCCCGGTCGTTCCGTTGGCGAGCGGTCCGAACACGATGTAGCTGTGCCCGGTGACCCAGCCGATGTCGGCGGCGCACCAGTACACGTCGTTGTCTTTCACGTCGAAGATGAGCTTGTGCGTCGCCGCCACACCGACGAGGTAGCCCGCCGTGGTGTGCACGATGCCCTTCGGCTTCGCCGTCGTCCCTGACGTGTAGAGGAGGTAGAGCATGTGCTCGCTGTCGAGGGATTCGGCGGGGCACTCCGGCTTCTGCCGATCGACGATCTCGTGCCACCAGACGTCGCGTCCCTCGGTCCAAGGGACGTCCTGCTTCGTGCGGCGGACGACGAGCACCTTCTCGATCGTCTTCGTCTGGGCGATCGCGTCGTCGGCGTTCTTCTTCAAAGGCACGACTCCGCCCTTGCGGTAGCCGCCGTCGGCGGTCACGAGGACCTTTGCCTCCGAGTCGTTGATCCGGCCTCCGAGAGCCTCGGCCGAGAAGCCGCCGAAAACGACGGTGAAGGGGGCCCCGATCCGAGCACACGCGAGCATCGCCGCGGGGAGCTCGGGGATCATCGGCATGTAGATCGCGACGCGATCGCCCTTCCGAACGCCGAGCTCCTTCAGCGCGTTCGCGGCTCGCGAGGTGAGGTCGAGGAGGTCTTTGTATGTCAGGGTCCGGCTGTCGCCGGGCTCCCCCTCCCAGTGGTACGCGACCTTGGTGCCGCGCCCCGCCTTCACATGCCGGTCGAGGCAGTTCTCGGAGACGTTCAACTCCCCGCCGACGAACCACTTGGCGTACGGCGCCTCCCACTCGAGCACCTTGGAAAAGGGCTTCCGCCATGCGAACGACTTCGCCTGCTCTGACCAGAAGCCCTCGACGTCCTTGTCCGCCTGTTCGTAGATCCGAGGGTCTCGGGCGTTCGCCTTCGCGGCGAAGTCCTTGGGAGGTGGGAACGTCCGGTCCTCCCGGGCGAACGTCTCGAGGGCGGTCGCGGACTTGGTCTCCGTGGCCATGTGCGCCTCCCCTAAAGGGCGCTCGGCCGACCCCGGTCGAGCGCCTCCAAATGAGCTCGGTAGTGATTTGGGAGCATGAGGAGCCAGCCAAAACAATTCAAATCGCCGTAGTAGGGGTGCTTCGCCGTCCGCCCCAGCTCGGGCACCGCGGGGAACTCGCCGGCAAGCTTCGCGGCCCCGGCCTTGGTCTTGGCGGCAAGGCTCTCGATGGCGGCCCTGGAGACCGCCGCCACAGCCGGGCGGGGCTGCCCGGTCGGACCGGGCTCCGCGCCGGTCGCGAGACGGAGGGCGAGCTGGCCGCTTCCTCGCTCGACGATCAGGAGATGGGTCGCCACCTGACCGAGCCCCCAGTCGTCATCCGACCCTCTTTGGAGGTCGTCGTCGGTGGCGGCGGCGACTTTTTCGAGGATGCGATCGCGCTCGACGGCGGTCGCAGCGAGGAGCAATCGGATCGTCTCGCGGAGCCACTCCGGCCGGTCCGGCGGGTCGTCGACGACCAGAAGACTCACCCTCGCATCATGCACTCTTGTGCATTCGTGCAGAATGCGGCGCGAACCAACAAGGCCGTACGGCCGCACAGGAGGGATACGTGGCTGGGATCTCGAAATCGGAGACCCTGAATCGGCTGTCCGAAAAGACCGGTCTGACCAAGAAGCAGGTGGGGCAATTCCTGGATGAGCTCGCCGCCCTCGCCTACAAGGAAGCCCGCAACGGTTTCACCATCCCGGGCGTCGGCAAGCTCGTCGTGGTCGATCGGAAAGCTCGCATGGGTCGGAACCCTGCGACCGGTCAGCCCATCCAGATCCCCGCAAAGCGCGTTCTCAAGTTCCGCATCGCCAAGCAAGCGAAGGACTCCGTTCTCGCGAAGCGCGGCAAATAACAAGAGAAACGCTCTAGCACTCATCTGAGCGAGGTCGGTCGCCCGCATCGGGCGGCTGGCCTCGCTGTCGTTTCGTGTGACGATGGGTTAGATGCCGGGACCAAACGTTCCCTTTCCTCCGATGGAAGCGCTGCTCGTCGAGAAGCTGCCCGAGGGCGACCGGTGGCAGTACGAGCCGAAGTGGGACGGCTTTCGCGGCGTTCTCGAAAACGACGGCGGTGAACTGGCGCTTTGGAGCCGCAATGGCCGACCGCTTCTTCGCTATTTCCCGGAGCTACGAAAGCTGGGTGATCTTCTCCCACCCCACTCCGCGCTCGACGGTGAGATCGTCATCGAGTCCGGGGGGCGGCTCGAGTTCGACCTGATGCAGATGCGATTGCATCCAGCCGAGTCGCGGATCCGAAAGCTCTCGGCCGAGATCCCCGCGCGCTACATCGCGTTCGACATCCTTCTGTGGAACGGAGAGCCGATCCACACACGTCCCCTCGCCGACCGGCGCGTCGAGCTCGAGCGACGTGCGAAAGGATTCCAGCTTTCGCCGATTTCGAAGGACCCGAAGCTCGCGCGGCAATGGCTCGAGCGGCTCGAGATGATCGGACTCGACGGCGTGATCGCGAAGCGCGTCGACCTCGCGTACAAGCCGGGTTCGCGCGACGCCGTCTCGAAGGTGAAGCACCACCGCACGGTCGACTGCGTCATCGTCGGATATCGGACGAGCGGTACGAAGGTCGCGTCGCTGCTTCTTGGCCTTCATCGCGAGGATGGGACGCTCGACTTCGTGGGACACACGTCCGGCATCACCGGGACGCTGCAGGCGCAGCTGCAGAAGATGCTCCCCCCGCTTCTCAAGGCCGATCAGACGATCGAGCAGGAGTGGGGACGCATACCGGAAGGTGGCTCACGGTGGTCGCAGGGAAAGGATCTCCCGTGGCATGAGATCCGTCCGGAGATTGTGTGCGAGGTGCGCTTCGACAAGATGGAGCAGGAGCGCTTCCGTCACGGCACACGCTTCCTCCGCTTCCGTCCGGACAAGGACCCGAAGGACTGCACCTGGGAGCAGGTCAAGCCGACACCCAAGCCCGGGGATCCCGTCCTCGACGATCTCCTCGCGGGGCGCGTCGGCTAGACGGCAGGCCGCCACCGCCAAACTGATTACTTCCGCGACCCGGTCGTCCTAGTACTCCCCGCCATGCACGGTCGCGACGTGCGCCTCGTTCTAGTGGCAGACCGGAATGTTTCCGGTCGGTGGGAAGGAGCACACGATGCTTTCGCGTTCGACGTTCGTTCGCTACCTGCTCGTCGCGACCGTCTCGGCGTTCGCGGCCACCGCCACGGCGGCGACCGCGGTCACCGCGCACAACGACGGATTCAACGAGCGGATCGTCAACTGCTTCGATTCACGTGACGCCAACAGCGACCAGTGCCTCGCCGCGCTCGAGGTGAGTCCGGTGGACTCGAACTTCTACCGCACGCTCGCCGACAACCTCGACAACATGCCGGCGAAGGAAGAGCCCGCGCCGGAGGTCGACCTCTACGCACTCGTGAAAGCGTGCGCCGCGACGCACGACCTCGAGAGCGACGAATGCGCCGTCGCCGTCGAGCAGAGTGGTCTCTCGCTCGACGACTTCAAGGCGAAGTTCGCGGCGAAGCTCGGCTCGCTCGCGAAGAAGGACCAGATGACCTCGACGATGAAGGCCTGCCTCGAGCTCAAGGCGGCGCTGAACGGCAAGTCGCCTGACGAGATGGGCGACCTCGTCGACAAAGTCAACTACATGTGCCGCAAGGCGCTGAGCGAGTCGCGGATGAGCGCCTCCCAGTTCTGGACGAAGTACCGCTAGACAACGCCCCCTGCTCCGCCGCGGCCCGAGTCGCTACCGGTGACTCGGGCCGCGCTGCTGTCCGCGATTCCATCCGGACCCGCCAGCCTTCTTGGCGTCGTACTCCGCACGCCAATCCCGCGGCGGGCCGGGCCGCGAACGCCGCTTCGGCGCGACCCGCTTTACCTTGAGCGTGTCGAAGAGCGGATCGAGGCTCACGGCTTTCTCCCACATGCCCGCGGTGAGGTCGCCGACCTTCGCGACCCGATCACGCATCGTGGCAAGCGTGAAGTCGCCGGGCTCGACCGAGGGCACCTCGTCCCAGCGCAGCGGCGCCGACGCGCGCGCATCGGGAACGGGCCGGATCGAGTAGGCCGACGCGATCGTCCGATCGAACGCGTTCTGTCCGTAGTCGACGAAGACACCCGGCCGCCCGGCGACCTTCCACTGCGTCGTCGCGATCTCCGGCACGAGCGCGACGATCGCCTTCGCGATCGCGCGGGCGATCTCGCGAACGAGCGGAAACTCAAGCTGCGGGATGATCGGGATGAGGATGTGAAGACCGGTGACGCCGCTCGTCTTCGGAAAGCATGGCAAGCCGAGGTCGTCCATGACGCGCTTTCCCGCCATCGCGATCTCGCGGACGTGCGCCCACGGATTCCCTTCCGATGGATCGAGATCGATGAGGAGGTAGTCCGGGAGGTTGACCTCCGGCACGCGCGAGTGCCAGGTGTGCAGCTCGATGCAGCCGAGGTTCGCGATCCACGCGAGGCCCGCGGCGTCGGTCACGACCGGGAAGTCGGCCTCATTTCCTGACGGGTAGTTGATGTGGACCGTCTCAAGCCACTCCGGGTGCGGGACGGGCACGCGCTTCTGATAGAAGAAGTCGCCTTCGACCCCGTTGGGGTGGCGCTTCATCTGCATCGGGCGGCGCGCGACGTGATGAAGGACGGCGTC